>JAUIEL010000151.1 GCA_030428825.1 bacterium | reverse complement strand
CGGGCGGCGAGCACGTCCTGATCGAGCTCGAGAACGCGCGGCAGTTCGCGAAGATCGACCCGTTCCCCGCCGGAACCCTGATCCCGATGGCCGAGGCGCTCGTCCATTGGATGCTCGACGACGACGAGCGCGATCCGCAACGCGTGCTCGACGAGCTCGAGCGGCGGCTGCTGCCCGAGGCGTGACGGCGCCCGCCCCCCCGCCCGCCTCGCGCGACCTCTCCGACGGACTGCTATCCTCACGCGCAGCATGACCGGCGTCGCCCCCATCCTCGCGCTCCTCGGAGCGCTCCTCCTCTCGCCGCCCGACGACCGCGTGGACGGCGTCGCCGTCGACCAGGTGGTGGCGACCGTCGAAGGAGCGCCGATCCTCCGGAGCGAGGTCGACCGGCGGACCGCCGAGCTCGGCGGCCGGGTCGAGGAGGCGATCGTCCTGCGGCAGCTCGTCCTCTCGAGGCTGTTCGAGGCGAAGGCGAAGGAGGCGGGCGTCGAGGTCGAGGACGCCCGCGTCGACGAGGTGATGGCCGACCGGGTCGAGGCGCTCGGCGGCCCGGAGGCGTACCGCGACCACCTCGTCGAGCTCGACCTCGACTTCGAGACCGACCGGATCCGGGTCCGGGACGCCCTCCTCGTCGACGAGTACGTCCGCCACGCCCTCGGCGTCGTCCGGGGCTCCCCGCACCTGCGCCCCCACCTGGCCCGTCGGGTCCACGTCACGCCGCGCGAGGTCCAGGAGCACTACCGCGAGCACCGGGAGCGGTACCGGGTCGACGGGCGGACCGAGCTCGGGCGGCTGGTGGTGCCGAAGGCGGCGTTCGCCGCCCCGGCCGAGGCTCGGGAACGCGCGGAGGAGCTCCGGGCGGCGGCGGATCGGGATCTCGAGTCGTTCCGGGAGGCGGTCGGCGGCGACGCGCGGGTCCGCTACGCGGAGGTGACGCTCTCCCCCGAGCGGCGCGCGGCGCTGCGCCGGGACCTCCTCGCCGCCCTCGACCGGACCCCGGTCGGCGCGCCGAGCGAGATCGTCGAGACCGCCTCCTCCCTTCTCCTGCTGGTCAAGCGGGCCGAGGAGCCCGCCCGGACCCTCTCGTTCGCGGAGGCCCAGCCGATCGTGTTCGACTTCCTGACGGAGGCGAAGGTGCGCGAGGCCCGTGTCGACCTCTCGAGGGAGCTCGTGGCCGAGGCCGAGATCTGGCCCGAGGGCCTTTTCCCGCAGGATCTTCCGAACGGCGAGCAGCCCGTTGCCCCGGACTCTCCCCCGCCCTAGAATCGAAAACTTCCGAACCGGCGCACGAGGCTCCCGTTTCGTCCCCCGTTCGGCAGCCTCTTTCCATCCCCATCCGCCGGCCCTCGCGGCGGTCACGGTTCCAGCTCCGACTGGGAGAACTCGGTATGACGGACCATTATCCCGAGCTGCACTACGAGCGTTCGCACGGCCCCGGCGGCGACGAACCGACGTTCGAGGAGCAGCTTCGCGAGATCCTCAAGTCGGCGCCGTGGCTCGCGGTGTCGTTCGTCGTCCACGTCGTCATCTTCCTGATCCTCGCCCAGTTCCCCTGGGACGTCGGCAAGCCGCCCGAGGAGGAGGTCATCATGACCGCCTCCATGGACGAGCAGGAGATCGACCCGATCGAGGAGGAGGAAGAGGAGGAAGAGGAAGAGGAGGAGGTCGAGGAGCAGGAGGTCCAGCTCGACGACCCGATCGTCTCCGAGGACGAGGTGACCGAGGAGGAGTTCACCACCGAGAACGAGCAGCCGCTCTCCGACGCCCCGTTCGAGGGGAAGGGGATGAACGACGTGCTCGGCGTCGGCGGCGGCGCCGGCGGCCGGTTCGGCGGCAAGTACGGCGGTCGCGGCTCCGGCCGGGGCGGCGGACGTGCCAGCCAGAAGGCGGTCGAGTGGGGGCTCGAGTGGCTGAAGCGCCACCAGGACCCGCGCGGCTTCTGGTCGTGCGCGAACTTCTCGAACATGTGCGAGACGAACCGCTGCGACGGCGAGGGCGACCAGATGCACGACGTCGGGGTCACCGGCCTCGCGCTGCTCGCGTTCCTCGGCTCCGGCAACACCGTCAACCACGGCAAGTACAAGAACGTCGTCCGGAAGGGCCTGAAGTACCTCCTCGGGGTCCAGGACCCGGAGTCCGGCTGCTTCGGCGAGGTGAACTCGCACCAGGCGTTCCTTTACGACCACTCGCTCGCGACCCTCGCCATGACGGAAGGGTACGGCCTCTCGAAGTGGCCGATCCTGAAGGAGCCGGCGCAGAAGGGGATCAACTTCATCCACGCGGCGCGCAACCCGTACAAGGCGTGGCGTTACGCGTACCCGCCGGACGGCAACAACGACCTCTCGGTCACCGGCTGGATGGTCATGTGCCTGAAGTCGGCCGAGGACTTCGGTCTGAAGATCGACAAGGCGGCGCTCGAGGGTTCGAAGCTGTTCATCGACGAGATGACCGACGAGAACACCTGGCGTCACGGCTACCTGTCGAAGGGCGGCTACTCGGCGCGCGAGCCGGGGATGAACGAGCGCTGGCCGGAGACGAAGACCGAGGCGATGACCGCGGTCGGGATGATCTGCCGCGTCTTCCTCGGTGAGGACGCCGAGAAGAGCCCCGCCCTCCGCGGCGGCGCCGACCTCCTCCGGAAGCAGCTCCCGCTGTGGGACGAGAACGAGGGGACGATCGACTACTACTACTGGTACTACGGCTCGTACGCCATGTTCCAGATGGGTGGTCAGGACTGGGACAAGTGGCAGGCCAAGATGCTCGAGGCCGTGGTCAAGACCCAGCGCCAGGACGGCGACGAGAAGGGCTCGTGGGACCCGCAGTTCGACCCGTGGGGCCACCGCGGCGGCCGCGTCTACTCGACGGCGATCATGACGCTCTGCCTCGAGGTGTACTACCGGTACGACCGAGTCCTCGGCGCGCGGTAGTCGGAGGCCCGAGACGTGAAGAGGCCCCCGCGGCGCTGGCGCGCCGCGGGGGCCTCTTCACGTCTCCGGACGGCGGAGCAACGAGAGCAGGGGAGAGCAGGGGAGAGGGCGCTGACGCGGAGCGGGGAGCATCGTCGCCGGGCCTCACGCGACGGCCATCCCGGAGGGTCTCCGTTCACCGATCGATCGAACCGCTCCGCGGTCGCCGCGTTGGTGTCTCGCGAAGCTTGATGGACGCTCACGGGAGACGAACGATGCACGACGCTCATGAACACGGGACCTTCGACGACGCGCTCCGCGACTCGCTTCGACGGACGCCTTGGCTGTTCGCCTCCGTGATCTTCCACGGGGTGGTGTTCCTGATCGCGGCCCAATTCCCGTGGTCCGTGGCGCGCGACGCGCCGGAGGACCGCAGGATCGTCAGCGAGAGCGCGCCGGCGGTCGATCCGATCGATCCTCCCGAACCGCCCGAGCCGGTGGAGCCGCGGACGGTCGACACGCTCGAGCCGATCGAGCTGCCCGAGGTGGCGGAGACGCCGGTCGAGGCGGACGTCCCGAACCCCGAGCCGGACCTCGCCCTCTCCCCCATCGCGGCGCCGTTCGACGCGAACCGTTCGAACGACGTGCTCGGCGTCGGCGGCGGCGCCGGCGGACCGCGGGGCGGGGGATCGGGGCGGCGGCGGATCGAGCGCCGGAACGGGAAGGCGAACGAGACGATCGACCGCGGCCTGGAGTGGCTCGCGCGACACCAGGACCCGCGCGGCCGCTGGTCGTCCGCGGGGTTCTCCGACATGTGCGAGACGAACCGGTGCGACGGGGAGGGGAGCGCGATGCACGACGTCGGCGTCACCGGTCTCGCGCTCCTGGCGTTCCTCGGCTCGGGCCACCACCCGGACCACGGGCGGTACCGGGAGAACGTCTCGCGCGGACTCCGCTGGCTCGCCGACCGGCAGGACGGAGAGACCGGTTGCTTCGGCGAGCCGAACGCGCACGAGCAGTTCCTGTACGACCACCTCCTCGCGTCGCTGGCGATGACCGAGGCGTACGGGATGTGCCGCCGTCCGACGCTGGCGCCGATCGCCCAGAAGGGAGTGAACTTCGTCCACGCCACGCGGAACCCGTACCGCGGCTGGCGCTACGCGTGGCCGCCGAACGGACAGAGCGACCTCTCGGTCACCGGCTGGGCCGTCCTCGCCCTGAAGTCGGCGAAGGAGTTCGGGCTGAAGGTCGACGACGCCGCGTTCGACGGCGTGCGCCACCTCCTCGACGAGCTGACCGACGACGCGACCGGCCGCACCGGATACCTCCAGCGCGGCGGCTACAGCGCGCGCGAACCCGGCATGGAGGAGCGGTGGCCGCACGAGAAGACCGAGGCGATGACCGCCGTCGCCGTCCTCTGCCGCGCGATGCTCGGCGAGGACCCCGACCGCAGCCCCGCGATGCGCGCCGGCGCCGACCTCCTCCGGAAGCAGCTCCCCCTGTTCGACCCGGGCGAGGGGACCATCGACTACTACTACTGGTACTACGGCTCGTACGCGATGTGGCAGATGGGCGGCCGCGACTGGGACGCGTGGCAGCGGAAGATGCTCGACGCCGTGGTCGAGACGCAACGCCACGACGGCGACGAACGAGGCTCGTGGGACCCCCAGTTCGACCCCTGGGGCCACCGCGGCGGTCGCGTCTACGCGACGGCGATCATGACGCTCTGCCTGGAGGTGTACTTCCGGTACGACCGCGTCGTGGGATCGAGGTGAGGGGGGAGGAAGCAACGAGAGCAAGGGAGAGCAGGGGAGAGCAGGGGAGAGGGCGCTGACGCGGAGGACTTTCGGTGACGACAGGACTCCGCGTCCGCGCCATCCCATGGGTCGTCACCGCATTCCCCCCCACCTCACCCATCCACGGGCGGCAGGGAATCCGGAGCGGGCGAGACGGGGAGGCTTCTCCGAGAGCGACCCCGCAGCGCGACTCGAAACTTCGCGGAGACCAAGCGGTGCGCATCGCGCGAGGACGTGAGCGGGTCGGAGACACCTCCCCGTCTCGCCCCCCGCCGTGGCGAACGCGAAGTCGTCGGGAAACGTCGCACTCCGCGTGCTAACTTGCACTCCTGACCCCAGCCACCTGCCCGACCGGTTCCCCCGACCCCGGCCGCCCGATGCTCGATTCGATCCGCCGCGTCGCGACCGCCGCGGCCCTGCTCTTCCTGTCCACCGTCCTCGCGATCGCGGACGAGCCGACGCTCGCGGTCGACCTCGTGCTGAACGGGGACTTCGAGGCCGTCGCCGACTCGACGACCGAGCCGAAGAAGTACGGCGCGTACTGGCGCGGCGCGTTCGTCCCCCGCGAGGGGGACCCGACCGACCTCGTCGTCGAGACGGACGAGGGAAACCGCGCGCTCCGGCTCACCGCCGCGGACGGAGAGGTGTCGCAGATCGTCACGGCGTACGGGCCGCACTCCGACGCGTTGGTGGTCGCGCTCCGGGCGCGGGGCGACGGCGACGGGGCGCGGCTCGGGCTCCGGTTCACGACCCAGAACGGGCGGGCCCTCGAGCTCTCGTTGCTCGGCGCGGAGCGTCCGGGGCACGACGCGGGCGACGGGTGGCGGCGGTTCCGGCTGCCGATCGGCGAACTCCTCGCCGCGGAGACCGGCGCCCCCCCCGCGCCGTGGTGCCGGCTGACCTTCTCCGCCGAGGGGACGGTCCTCGTCGACGACGTCGTCGTGCGGCACGTCGTCCCCCGGGTCGAGCCGCGGGCGCTCCGCGAGGAGCTCCTTCGCGACGTCCGGGACGCCCTCCGCATCTACCTCGCGCCGCCGGACGGCGAAGGCCTGAAGGGACTCGGGCTCGTCGACGCGGAGACCGGGTACCTGACCGGACGGATGTACGACGTCCGGACGGGCGAGGTGAAGTCCCGATCGTCGGTGGTCGGGATCGACGGGATTCACGAGCTGATGCTCGAGTACCTCCACGTCGGCGACGAAGACCCGGCGGCGGCCGAACTCGTCGCCCTGGTCCGCGACCGCCTCCGGAAGCACCTCGTCTCGATCCTGAAGAACAACGTCCACCGGCCGACCGGCCTCTACTGCCTCTACGACCTGGCGTCCGGAGAGCCGTCGCTCCAGCAGGAGCTCGTCCCGGCCCACTTCATGCGCTACGCGTACGAGGCGATCTCGTTCTTCCCCGAGGAGACGACGATCCGCCGGTACGTCGACGTCATCTGCGAGGAGATGGCGGATCGCATGATCGCGCTCCGCGACGAGCACGACCTGCCGCGGGAGGTCCGGTTCGGCCGCGGTCCGGGCGGCAACTGGTTCGGGCGGATGCCCGAGAAGGTCTCGCCGAAGGGGGTCCTCGCCGCGCCGAAGAAGAGCACGTACGACCAGGCGTGGGCGATCTCGCAGGACCGGTCGTGGTACCACGACTTCGACACGCTCGTCGGACTGATGCACGTCTGGGCGGCGACTCCGAAGGAGGAGTACGGGAAGGCGGTCGAGCACGTGATCCGCCGCTTCGATCGGAGCTGGGACGCGGTCCGCTACGACCTCGAGAACGACACCGACGACCACTACGGGAAGAACGTCGAGGCCGCGCTGCAGGCGTGGGCCGCCAGCGGGTACGCGTTCGACGCGCTGCGCGACTTCGCCCAGGCGGCGACCGACCACCGGCTGTCCAGGGACGGGGCGTGGGACGAGAACGTCTGGATCGAGGGGAACCGGCTCGGCTCGTTCACGACCGGCGACCAGCCGCGCGCCTACCGCGGACCGATCGGTCTCTACCTCGCGCCGCCGGGCGAGAACCCGGCGACCTCCGGATTCGCGCCGTACCGCCACGCCCTCCGCGAGCTGGTGAAGAGCGACCTGAAGCGGCGGATCCTCGACGACGGCTGGATGACCGAGGCGAGCTGCTGGCAGTGGGAGATGATCGCGGCCTGCTTCCAGGGCGACTACATCGGACCGTGCAGCGAGGAGCGCGACTGGGAGGGGGACATGGGCGACCAGTTCGCCGGCCCGGCCGCGAACGCGTTCCGCGCGATCGGTCGGACCCTGGAGATCTGCCGCCCGGGACGCGACCTCGAGATGATCGCGTGGTACGCGCTCGTCCACCGGCACACCGTCGAGCGATACCGGAGGCCGTTCGGGTACGTCTACGGCCTCCCGGAGGAGACCGGCCGGCGGTACGGGCTCCGCGAGGGCGACCTGCACGGGTTCATCCACGACCTTCCGTACGGCCTCGCGTCGTTCCTGGTCCACGGCGAGACCCTCGCGTTCGTCGACCTCGATCGCGACTCGGCGCGGGTCGTCGTGGAGTCGGTCGAGCGGACGGCGGCCGGGATCGCGATCGCCCTCTCCGGTCCGCCGGCGGGCGAGGTCGACGTCGTCGTGTCGGACCGCGAGCGGTTCACGCACGCCGGCGTGACCGACTGGCGGGTGAGGAGCGCCGACCCGACGACGGCGCGGACGAAGCGAGCGGTGCTCGGCGAGGACGGCGCGGCGCGGGTGGTCGTCGACGCGTTCCCGGACGCGGACGAGGTGTTCGTCGACGCGCTGCTCCGCCTCGACGAGGAGGAGACCCTCGACCTCGCCACGGGGAGGTTCCGACTGGTCGGCGAGGGTTGACCCACGGCGCCCGGCGTCAGTCGAGGTGCTTCACCACCTGGGCCGGGTTCCCGATCGCCACGACCTTCTCGGGGAGCGACCGCCGGACGACCGTCCGCGCGCCGACCACGGAGTAGCGCCCGATCTCCACCCCCTTCAGGATCAGGCAGTCGTTCCCGATCCAGGTGTCGGCGCCGAGGATCACCGGACGGCTCCGGATCTCCTGCGTCCGTTCGAGGTCGCGCGGGTCGTGGAACTCGTGGTCGACGATCTCGACCCGGCCGACGAGCGAGCGGTCGCCGACCTCGACGCGCTCGCGGCACGAGATCGACGTCCCGTGCAGCCAGACCCGGTCGCCGATCTCGATGACGTAGTCGGAGGAGCCGCTGCCGAGGTAGACGTGGCGCAGGTTGTGCCGCACGACGACGTCGTCGCCGATCGTGACGGTCCCCTTCCCCGCGATCACGAGCTTGCCGTGGCAGCGGAAGTTCCGCCCCACGGTGATCCGGACCCCGCGCCGCCGGCTCCGGAAGACGACCCAGCGGCCGCGCAGGAGCGCGAACGCCAGGTCGAGGGCCGCTCGCGGCTCACGGAGCGCGGCGCCGAGGTTCTCCCGCGTGAAGAGGGTCACGCGGACCGGTCGTCAGGAACCGGCCTTCTCGAGGTCGCGCAGTCGGCGCGAGAGGAGCGACTTCTTCCGGGCGGCCGTGTTCTTGTGGATCACGTTCTTCTTCGCCGCCTTGTCGATCCGCTTCATCGCGAGGCGGAGGCTCTCCTTCGCCGCGGCGACGTCGCCCTCCGCGAGGACGGCGGTCGTCCGCTTCACCTGGGTCTTCATCCGGGAGACGGCCGCCTTGTTCAGGAGGCGGCGCTTCTCGTCCTGCCGGAGTCGCTTCTTGGCCTGGTTCGAATGAGGCATGGAACGGGTTCCTGTCGTCAGTCCTTGAAATCGTAAAGCGAACCCCCGGCGGCGTCGCCGGCGGAGGGCTCGTCGGTCTTCTCTCGCGAGGGCGCCGGCGGCGGCGCGGCCTCGGGGGCCTTCGGCGCCTCGGGGGCGGCCTTCTTCGCCTCGGGCGACGGGGCGGTCGACGCGGCGCGGACCTTCTCGAGGCGCGCCGCGACGTCCTTGTAGTGGATGTCGCGCTCGTAGATCGACTCGTAGCGCGCCTTCGCGGCGGCGAGGTCGCCGGTCCGCTCGCTCAGGACGCCGAGCGCGTACGTGATCTCGGTGGCCCGGTCGGACCCCGCGTCGACGGCGTCGAGCGCCCCGGTGAGCTGCTTCGTGGCGAGGTCGAGCATCCCCTTCGACTCGAACGCCCGGCCGAGGCCGAGCAGCGACTCGACGCGCCGCCGCGGGTCCTTGACGGAGTGCTGCAGGTTCTCGATCGCCTTGTCCGTCTCGCCGGTCTCGAGGAGGAGCCGGCCGAGCCGATACCGCTGCTCGAGGTCGGTCGGGTGGTCCTTCACGCGACGCGTGAACTCCTCGACCTCGAACTCGCGCTTCTCCCGCGTCAGGTCGACCAGGTCGGTCTTCGCCGCCTCGTCGCCGCGGTCGGCGAGCGCCTTCGTCCGACGGAGTTCCTGCTCGAAGCCGAGGATCCGGACCTCCCCCAGCCGATCGCGGAGCTCGGTCGCGTCCGGGTCGGCCGCCAGGCCCTCCTCGAGGACCTCGACCGCCCGCGCGAACTCCTTCCCCTTCACGTGGTGATCGACCAGGGCGCGGCGCGATCGCTTGTCGGACGGGTCGGCCGCGAGCGCTTCGGCGAGCTTGGAGCGGAGCAGCTCGCGCTCGTCCTCGGTGGTGACGAACTTCTGCGACGCCTCGAGCTCCTTCACCTGCTTCTGGTCGCGGGCGAGCTCGCGCGACGAGCGGGTCGGGTCGTACGAACCGGAGGAGAGCACCCCCTCGGCGGCGAGGTTCTTCCGCATCTTCTCCGCCTCGGAGTCGCGCGGCGATCGCTTCAGGACCGCCTCGTAGCAGCCGAGCGCCTTCTCCATCTGCTGGAGCTGGTAGTAGAGCGCCCCCGCCCGCTTCAGCGCCTCGTCGCCGACCTGCTCGTCCTCGCCGAGGAACTCCCAGACCGCGACCGCGCCGTTGCGATGACCGGCCGCCTCGAGCGCCTCCCCGAGCGACCAGTTGACGCTCCGGTTGCGCGGGTCGTTCTTCAGGTAGTTCTCGGCGGCGAGGACGACCTGGCCACGGTTCTTCAGCACCTTGCCGATCAGCATGCCGAGGCGGCTCGGAGCTCCCTGGAGGAGGGCGATGAACGGCGGGACCTTCTTGTACTCGGCGCGGCGGACGAGCGCCTGGCGGAGCTCGCGGCGGGCCTCGCCGTGATCCGGCTTGAGCTGGAGGACCTGGTGGTACAGGCTGATGGCGTAGTCGAAGTTCTTCTTCCGAAGAGCTTCTCCCGCCTTCTCCAGGTGCTTCGAAACGTCCATCCGCCTCGTACTTTGCCGCAAGGTGTGGAAGCGGGCTAACTTATCACTCGTACCGCGACCGGTCAACGTCGATTCCGCTTGGGTGGAGTCGCGGCCGGAGGTACGCTAACACCGCTTCCAGAAAGGGATTCCCGACGCATGGAGCTCGTGACCTACCCCCACCGCGCGCTGCTCGAGAAGACGCGCCCGATCGAGACCTTCGACGACGAGCTGCGCTCCCGCATCGACGAGATGCGGCGGATCATGCACGAGTCCGAGGGGGTCGGTCTCGCCGCGCCCCAGGTCGCGTGGTCGGCGAAGCTCCTGATCCTGAACCCCGGCGACGACCCCGAGGCCGACGAGGTCCTGATCAACCCGACGATCCTGAAGCGACGCGGCCGCGTGATGGGCGACGAGGGTTGCCTCTCGTTCCCGGGGATCTACGTCGCGGTCGAGCGCGCGAAGGAGATCGACGTCCGCTACCGGACGCCGACGGGCGAGGAGAAGGTCGAGACCCGCGCCGACTTCGTGGCGCGCATCATCCAGCACGAGATCGACCACCTCGAGAACATCCTGCTCGTCCATCGGATGTCTCCGGCCGATCGGGTGCGCGTGAAGCGCGACCTGGAGGCGCTCACCCGCCCGACCGGCTGATCGTTCCGGTGCGCACGGTCTCCCTCGACGCGCTCACGGACGACGTCGGCGTCGCGCCGGGCGCCGTCTGCACGCTCGGCGTCTTCGACGGGGTGCACCGCGGCCACCGACGGCTCCTCGAGCGGCTCGTCCGGACGGCGCGGGAGCGGGACGCGGCGGCGGTGGTCCTCACGTTCGCGGTCCATCCGGTCGTCGTCGTCCGCAACCTCACCCCGCGCCTCATCACGTCGCTCCCCCATCGGCTCCGCCTGTTCGAGCCGCTCGGCGTCGACGTCTGCGCCGTCCTCCCGTTCGACGACGCGGTCCGCGCCCTCTCCGCCGAGGCGTTCGCGCGCACCGTGTTCGTCGACCGCCTCTCCGCGAGCGGCCTCGTGCTCGGGCCGGACACCCGCATCGGCCGCGACCGCCAGGGGGACCTCGACTTCCTCGGTCGGTTCTGCCGGACGCACGGAATGACGATCGAGGTCGTCGACCCGGTCGAGGACGACGGCGGCCCGGTGTCGAGCACGCGGATCCGGGCGGCGATCACCGACGGCGACCTCGAGCGGGCGAGCCGGATGCTCGGCCGGCCGTTCACGTTGTTCGGCACGGTCGTCCGAGGGGACGAGCGGGGCCGGAAGCTCGGGTTCCGGACCGCGAACCTCGACCTCCACCACGAGATCCGCCCGCCGGCCGGCGTCTACGCGATCCGGGCCCGGGTCGACGGCGCGCGCCGCGACGGGGTCCTGAACATCGGCATCCGCCCCACCTTCGGACCGGACGGGGACCTGACCGTCGAGGCGCACCTGTTCGACTACGACGGCGACCTCTACGGCCGCGAGCTGGAGGTCGAAGTCGTCGACCGCCTGCGCGAGGAGATGCGGTTCGACTCCCGGGAGGAGCTGGCCCGGCAGATCGAGCGGGACTGCCGCGCGGCGCGCCAGCGGCTGGCGGGCGGCTGAACCCGGGTCG
>JAUIEL010000150.1 GCA_030428825.1 bacterium | reverse complement strand
CACGGGACCTGCTCGGTGTTGTCGCGGCCGAGGAACTTGATGTCGCACGCCTTCGCGAAGTTCTGCCCGAGGTCGTGCGACGTGCCGGCCTGCAGCGCCTTTCCGTCCTGCATCAGCGCCTCGACGCAGAGCGTCGTCACCGCGCCCGGGAACTTCTCGCTCTCGGTCTTCGGCCCGTGCAGCACGGGGATCGCGAGCGTCTCCTCGGCGAACGACTTGTAGACGCCGAGCATCCGCTCGACCTCCTCCCGCGCCTCCTCGTGGGTCTCGTGGAGGGTGTGCCCCTCCTGCCAGAGGAACTCGGTGGTCCGGAGGAACAGCCGCGTCCGCATCTCCCACCGGACGACGTTCGCCCACTGGTTGATCAGGACCGGGAGGTCGCGATAGCTCTGCACCCACTTCGCGTACATCATCCCGATGATCATCTCGGACGTCGGCCGGACGACCAGCGGCTCCTCGAGCTCCTGCCCGCCGCCGTGGGTCACGACCGCGCACTCCGGCGCGAACCCCTCGACGTGCTCCGCCTCCTTCTTCAGGAACGACTCCGGGATGAAGAGCGGGAAGTACGCGTTCGTGTGACCGGTCTCCTTGAACCGCCGGTCGAGGTCGGACTGGATCCCCTCCCAGATCGCGTAGCCGCGCGGGCGGATGACCATGCACCCGCGGACCGGCGAGTAGTCGGCCAGCTCGGAGCGGAGGACGACGTCCTGGTACCAGGCGGAGTAGTCGTCCGCGCGGGTCGTGATCTTCTTCTCTTTCGCCATCTTCCGTCTCCGTCAGCCGACGACCAGGTTGACCAGCCGTCCCTTGACCACGATCACCTTCCGCACCCGGCGGTCGCCGATCGCGGCCTTCACCTTCTCGTCCGCGAGCGCGGCCGCCTCGTGCGCCGCCTCGTCCGCGTCCGCCGGCAGCGTCACGCGCGCCTTCATCTTGCCGAGGACCTGCACGCCGATCTCGACCTCGTCGTCCCGGCAGAGCGCCTCGTCGTGCTCCGGCCACGGCTGGTACGCGATCGTCCCGGCGTGCCCGAGCCGCTCCCACGCTTCCTCCGCCAGGTGCGGGGCGAACGGCGAGAGCAGCTTCACGAACGTCTCGACCGTCTCCCGGTGCGGCGTCTCGTTCTTCGCCACCCCGTTCAGGAGCTCCATCATCCGGGAGATCGCGGTGTTGAACTTCGAGATCGACTCGACGTCCTCCGTCACCGCCTTGATCGTCTTGTGCAGCAGACGGCGCTCCGGCTCGGGCGGCGCGTCGTCGACGACGTCGCGCGAGAAGAGGTCGTGCGCCCGCTCGAGGAAGCGCCGGACGCCGAGGATCGCCTGCGTGCTCCAGGGCTTCGTGTCCTGCAGCGGCCCCATGAACATCTCGTACAGACGGAGCGTGTCCGCGCCGTACTCGGCGACCACGTCGTCCGGGTTGATGACGTTGCCGGCCGACTTCGACATCTTCTCGCCGTCCTCGCCCAGGATCATCCCCTGGTTCACGAGGCGCTGGAACGGCTCCTTCGTGCCGAGCAGCCCGCAGTCGAGGAACACCTTGTGCCAGAACCGCGCGTACAGCAGATGCAGCACCGCGTGCTCCGTCCCGCCGATGTAGAGATCGACCGGAGTCCACCGGTCGACGAGCGCGGCGTCGAACGGCAGGGTCTCGTTCCGCGGGTCGCAGTAGCGCAGGTGGTACCAGCACGACCCGGCCCAGTTCGGCATCGTGTTCGTGTCGCGCCGGCCGGCGCCGCCGCAGGTCGGGCAGGTCGTGTTCACCCACTCGGGGTTCCGCGCCAGCGGCGGCTCGCCCTCCTCCGTCGGGCGGTACTCCGGGACGTCGGGGAGGAGGACCGGGAGCTCCGCCTCGGGGACCGGCACGACGCCGCAGTCCCCCTCGCAGCGGATCAGGGGGAACGGCTCCCCCCAGTAGCGCTGGCGCGAGAAGAGCCAGTCGCGCAGACGGTAGTTCACCGTCCCCTTCCCGAGCCCCTTCTCCTCCAGCCACGCGGTGATCCGCTCCTTCACCTCCGCGGTCGGAAGGCCGTCCCACGGACCGGAGTTGAGGGCGAACCCCGGCTCGCAGTACGGCTCGCCCTCCGGGGGCGCCGCCTTCCCGTCGGGAGAGACGACCGGCCGGATCTCGAGGTCGTACTTCCGCGCGAACTCGAAGTCCCGCTCGTCCGAACCCGGCACGGCCATGATCGCGCCGGTCCCGTAGCTGATCAGGACGTAGTCGGCGACCCAGATCGGGATCCGCTCGTCGTTCACCGGGTTGATCGCGTACGCGCCGGTGAAGACGCCGGTCTTCTCCTTCGCCAGCTCGGTCCGCTCGAGGTCCGACTTCCGCCCCGCCGCCTCGACGTAGGCGGTGACCGCGGCGCGCCGCTCGTCGGTGGTGATGCGGTCGACGAGGTCGTGCTCGGGGGCGATCACCATGTACGTCGCGCCGTACAGCGTGTCCGGCCGCGTGGTGAAGACGCGGAGCGCCCCGTCGGCGCCGTCGAGCGCGAAGTCGACCTCCGCGCCGTTCGACTTCCCGATCCAGTTCCGCTGCATCGCCTTGACGGAGTCGGTCCAGTCGAGCTCGTCGAGGTCGTCGAGCAGCCGGTCGGCGTACCGCGTGATGCGGAGCATCCACTGCCGCATCGGTTTCCGGAGGACCGGGTGGCCGCCGCGCTCGCTCTTCCCGTCGACGACCTCCTCGTTGGCGAGGACCGTGCCGAGGGCGGGGCACCAGTTGACCGGGACCTCCGCCTCGTAGACGAGGTCGCGCTCCCAGAGCTTCAGGAACAGCCACTGGGTCCACCGGACGTAGCCGGGGTCGGTCGTCGCGATCTCCCGCGACCAGTCGTACGAGAAGCCGAGCGCCTGGATCTGGCGCTTGAACGTCGCGATGTTCCGCTTCGTCGTCTCGGCGGGGTGCGCGCCGGTCTCGATCGCGTACTGCTCGGCCGGGAGCCCGAACGCGTCCCACCCCATCGGATGGAGGACGTTGAAGCCGCGCATCCGCTTGTACCGCGCGACGATGTCCGAGGCGGTGTACCCCTCGGGGTGCCCGACGTGGAGCCCCGCGCCCGACGGGTACGGAAACATGTCGAGGACGTAGTAGCGCTCGCCCGCCGCGTCGTCGTCGGTCCGGAAGGTCTCGTTCTCGAGCCAGTGGCGCTGCCACTTCGCCTCGATCGCGGCGTGGTCGTACGTCGCCCGTCGCTTGCCCATCGGATCGGCTCCCGTCTTCTCCGGATGCCTCGGGGAACGGAAACCCGGCATCCTAAGGCCGGCCGCGCGCGCGACGTCCCGTCGAATCCGCCGAGCCGGGGTTTCCCTTGCAAACCGTCGGGAATCGCGCCTAGGATTCCGGGCTCGCGACACGTCGCGAAACGGGGCCTTAGCTCAGCTGGGAGAGCGTCTGGATGGCATCCAGAAGGTCAGGGGTTCGAGCCCCCTAGGCTCCACCAGATCGCATCGACGGCCGGCGCGTCCGACGGACCCGCCGGCCGTCGCCCGTCTCCCCCGATCCTCGGCTACGCCCTCCGGCCCTCCGCCTCAGATCCCCAGCACCCTCCGCGCGTTCCCGTCGAACACCGCCGCCTTCGTCGCCTCGTCCGCCCCGGCCTCCGCCAACGCCGCCTCCTGCGCCCGCTTCAGGTCCGCGCGCCAGCCGCGGGGCAGGGTCGACGAGTCGGTCCCGAACAGGACGCGCTCGCGGCCGAACACGCCGAGCGCGCGCTCGAAGACGTGCGCGAGCGCGAGCGGCGTCGGCTGCGTCGCGAGCCACGCGTTCGACGACGAGGAGTCGACGCAGACGTTCGCGCACTGCGCGCCGGTCATCAGCGTCTCCCTGAGGTAGCCGGCGCCGAAGTGCGGGATGACGAACGTCGCGTTCCGGTGCGCGTCCGCGGCGGGGACGAGGCGGAGCGGGTCCGCGAGCGTCAGGTCGTAGCCGCGCGGCAGGCCGAGCAGGTCGCGGAGTTTCACCAGCAGCAGCCCGCAGTGGACGACCACGACCGCCCGGTGCGCGTCGGCGACCGCGAGGACGTCCGCCGCCTCGGGACCGGACGGGTCGTACCGATGCATCGCCGGGAAGAGGAGCAACCCCCGGAACGGCCCGGCGCCGAGCAGCTTCTCCGCCGCCGCCGCCGCGCCGTCCGCGGTCGGGTCGATCATCGCGAACGGCGTCATCCGCCCGCCCGCCCGCTCCGCCATCGCGGCGAGGACCGGCGCCTCGGGAGGAGCGCTCGCGAAGCTGACGAAGTGGTCGACGCCGTGCGCGTCGAGCATCGAGAGCCACCGGTCGAGGTGCGCGCCGTCGTCCCGGTCGGGGAGCTCGAGGCCGGTCTTCTCGACCACGCGGGCGAGCTTCTCGTCGACGGTCCCGTCCTGCGGGGAGAGCTTCGCCAGCGTCTCGAAGAAGGTGCGGGAGAAGAAGTGGGAATGGAAATCGATCACGGGCCGAACTCCTTCGCGGCGGGGAGGAACCACCGCCAGTAGATGTCGTCAGCGGGCTTCCCCCACTCCTCGACGCGGTTGGCGTCCCAGAGGCGCCGCGCGGGGCCCAGGTACTTCGCCCGCTCCCCCTCGGGGACCGCCCACGCGACCTCGACCAGCGGCGCGCAGATCCAGAGCGCGACCCCCTTCGTCTGCTTGCCGTCGCCGTTCTTCTGCGCCGACTCCACGGAGTAGTCGTAGTAGAACCCCCCGTTCTTCGGGGAGTACCCCTGGTCGACGAGGAGGTCGCCGCAGAACCGGAGCAGCTCGCGCGCCTCCGCGTCGTCGGGGAAGACGCGGAGATGGAGCGCCAGCGCCGAGGTCGCCACCGCGACGTGGAACGGGCTCTCCCACCGCTGGTCCGGCATGTGGTCCCCGCGCGGCTCCTGCGCGACGAGCGCCTTGTACGCGCCCTTCGGCTGCCAGTGCTTCTTCAGCGAGCCCATCATCCGCCGCACCCCGGCCCGGTAGCGCGACTCGCCCGTCGCCTGCGCCGCGCGGACGAGCATCCGCGCCACCCACCCGAACGCGCGCGCCGAGTGCTGATGCTGACCGGCGTCCTTCACGTAGCGCGTCGAGAGGAGCTGCTCGGCGATCAGCACCAGCTCGCGCCGGGCGACGCGCGACCCGAGGAGGACGTACGCCGCGTACAGCTCCTCGACGTTCATGTGCTCGTGGTCCCAACCGTTGAGGCCGCCCGCGTCGAACGCCGCCGACGGGAGCGCCATCCGCCCGAACGTCGCCCGGTGCGCCCGCAGCTCCGGCTTCCCCTCGATGAACGCCGCGGTCGGGTGGCGCTCGAACAGGAACGGCTCTCCGGTCGCCTCGGAGAGGTGGTACGGCCGGCGCGCCTGCGCGGCCACGAAGTCGAGCAGGCGGTCGAGGTGCCCGACCTCGCCCGTCGACAGGGAGCGCGCGGCCTCGACCGCGATCCATCGGTTCCGCGGCGACCCGGTCTGGTGGGTGTTCCGGACCGGGTCCGGGTCGCCCGCCTTCGGCCCCGGCGGCGGGACCCCGCGGATCGTGCCGGGGGCGGGCATCGTCGAGAGGAGCTCGGCGACGAGGTCCGCGCGCGGCGCCGCCCGCGTCGTGCCGGCGAAGATCGTCACGCCGGTCTCGTCGGCGAACCGCCCGTTCCCCTTGGCGACCTCGCGCCCCTGCAGCGAGACCTCCCACGCGGCGGCGACCTTCCCCGGCGGATCGTCGATCGCGTCGTTCAGGAGCTGCGCCTCGAGGAAGACCGATCGATCGTCGGCGAAGTGGAGGAAGAAGAGGAACGTGAGGCCGCTCTTGCCGCCGATCGAGGCGGTCCGGCCGTGCCCGCCGACGACGGCCGCGACCCCGGGGCGTCCCTCGGTGTCGAGCGCGAACGCGCGGATCCCGGTCGATCCGGTCGTCCCGTACGCGAAGCGGGTCTCCCCCCCTCCCTCGACCCGGACCGTCGCCTCGAGGAGCGGGGCGTTCGACTGCGCGCGGGCGGTCGGGAGGAGCGCGCCGAGGAGGAGCGTCGGGACGAGGGGCCGGGCGACGGGCAGCATTCGGGATTCTCCCGCAAGTCGGGGGCGCGACGTGCGTCCCATGCGGAAGCACTCTACCGGAGACCCGCGGTCCGGCGACCGTCGCCGACGGCGGCCCATTCGACGCGGGCTCCGGAATTGAACGCGGGCCCGCCGGCGCGTAAGGTTCGCGACCAAAGTCCGTTCCGACCGAAGGTTCCGATCGGCCGGACGTCCGATCCCGCGCGGAGACTCGCCATGTCCCGATCGACCCGCTCGCCCCTCGGCGCCGCCGCCCTCGCCGCCGGCCTGCTCCTGCCGGCGCTCGGCTGCAACGCGCCGGGGCCGCGTTCGCAGGACGTGCCCGAACTCGGCTACCTCGAGGCACGGGGCGCGGACCTGCTCGACATCTTCGAGCTGAACGTCGGAGCGGGCACCGGCCTCCACTTCGCCGCCGCCGTCGAACCGATCCGCGTGTCGTTCGGCCACTACGAGGCGTCGAAGTTCGGCATGCAGGGGCGCTCGCTCGGCACGTGGGACGAGACCCGGTCCGAGCTGTTCCTCGGGCTCCACCAGCTCCTCTGCTGGGAGAAGACGCCGTGCTGGGGGAACGGGTTCCTCTTCACGCCGGAGGAGCTGCACCGGCACAGCCACGAGCGCGACCAGCTGGACGACCCGGTACGAGGACTGGGAGAAGCCGTGGATGGACGTCGGAGTGGAGCTGTTCCTCTTCTGCGTCGGCGTCGAGGTCTCGGTCTCTCCGCACGAGACGTGCGACTTCCTGCTCGGGCTGTTCACGGTCGACGCGGCGTCGCACGACGACCACGCCGCGGTGCCGGTCGGCGTCCTCGAAGCGGAGTAGCCCCCTCCCCGTCGGACGCTCCTTGCGCCGCCCGAGGCCACCGCGTAGAACGCGGGGTCCTCACTCGAAGCGGCAACGGGGCGCGTCATGGCCATCCGACCCACCGGGTCCTTCCGTCGGTACCTCGTCCCGGGGCTCTCCCCCGCGCCGGACGACGTCGACCTCTACGAGCGCCTGCGCGAGCACCGGTTCCGCTCGATCGACGACGCGCCGGTCGCGGAGCCGTCGGTCGGCTGGGTCGCGACCGGGAGCTTCGGCTCGACCGACTTCCGACCGGAGACGGTGTTCCTCGGCCCGGTGCTGCGGCTCCGCATGCGGGTCGACCGGAAGCGCCTCCCCTCGAACGCGGTCCGGGTGCGGCTCGCCGAGGCGGTGGCGGAGATCGGCGGGAAGGTCGCCCGGTCGGCGAAGAACGAGCTGAAGCAGGAGATCGAGCGCGAGCTCCTCGCGCGCACCGTGCCGGCGACCGCGCTGTTCGAGGTCTACTGGCGGCCGCGGGAGGAGACGCTCCTCTTCTCGTCGACCTCGGCGCAGGCGCACGACGCGTTCTCGAACCTCTTCCGCCACTCGTTCGGCGTCGCGCCGCAGGCCGCGACCCCGACCCCGCTCGCGGTCCGCGTCGGCGCGCCCGACGTCACGGTCGAGCGACTGATGCGGCTCTCGCCGCTCGTCTCCCAGTTGGCGGAGGGCTGAACGACATGGCGCTCGAGAAGCAGCAGGTCGACGAGAACCCGTTCCTCGGCGAGGAGTTCCTGACCTGGCTCTGGTGGTCGGCGGAGACCCGCGGCGGCGTCTACGCGGTGACCGACGACGAGCGGATCGGCGTCGCGCTCGACCGGGTCCTCGAGTTCCGGGACGACGCGACCGGCGTGCGGGTCGTCGTGCGCGGAGACGCCCCCACCCGGGCCCCCGAGGCGCGCGAGGCGCTCTCCCGCGGGATGCGCCTCGAGCGCGCCGGGCTGATCGTGACCGTCGACGAGGAGAACATCGCGCTCACCCTCGACGGCCCGTCGCTCGACCTCCGCTCGGTCAAGGGGGAGAAGCCCGAGGGGGAGACGTTCGAGGAGCGGGACGCGGCGGCGCTGGCGACGCTGTTCGGCCTGACCGACGCGATCGACCGGGTCTTCCGCCTCTTCCTCCGCGAGCGGGTCTCCGCGAACTTCCCGTCCGAGGGGGCGCCGGAGCTGCTCCGCTGGATGCGGACCGCCACCGACGCCCGGAAGCGGCGCCTCGCCCCGACCGCCGTCGAGGCGGAGACGCCGGCCCCCGAGGTCGGCGAACGATCGACCTCGGTCTGATGCGTCCCCGGCCGCGACGCGGACGAATAGAATGTCCGCCGGCGCGTACGCCCCGTCGGCCCGGCCGCGCCCGCCGGGTCGGCGCCGGAACGAGGAACCGATGAGACTCCCCACGATCCTGCTCCTGCTCGCGGCCGTCCTCGGCGACGTCGCGATCGCGCGGACGGGATCCGCCCCCGCGGACGAGACCGTCGTGGTGACCCGGATCGAGGGGCCGCTCGCCGACTCGATGATGGCGACCCTCTCCCGCGCGGTGGAACGGGCGGCGGCGGAGGAGGCGGCGGCGCTGATCGTCGAGATCGACACGCCGGGCGGCGAGGTCGAGCTGATGGATCGGCTCGGGAACCTGCTCGCGCGCTCCGAGGTCCTCCCGATCGCGTTCGTGACGAACGAGGCGATCTCCGCCGGCGCGTACCTCGCGATGTCGTGCGACGTCATCTACACCGCCGAGCACGCGCAGATCGGCTCGTCGTACCCGATGTTCGCCCCGTTCGGCATGCCGGCCCCCGGCGGGGTCGACCCGGGAGTGCGGGAGAAGGTGAATTCGTACCTCCGGTCGAAGTTCCGCGACCGCGCCCAGACCCACGACCGGCCGGGGATGGAGGCGCTCGCCGAGGCGATGGTCGACCCGGACGTCGAGGTGCTGCTGGTCGACGACGGCGGCGAGCGCCGGCCGATGACGACCACCGAGTACGAGGACCGCTCGCGGACCCGGGGGCCGGGCTCGCTCCGGCGACTCGAGACGATCTGTCCGAAGGGGCAGCTCCTGAACCTGACCGCCCAGGAGGCGTTCGACTACGGGTTCACCGACGGGATCGTCCTCTCCCGGCGCGAGCTGCTGGACGCTCAGGGGCTCGGCGAGGCGAAGGTGGTCGACGTCCTCCCGTCGTGGTCCGAGCGGCTGGTCGGCACGCTCGAGGGGTTCCAGTGGCTCCTCCTGGTCGCCGGCCTCGTCCTCCTCTACGTCGAGATGAAGATCCCCGGCTTCGGCGTCGCCGGCGCCCTCGGCCTGATCTGCCTCGCGTTGCTGATGTTCAAGAACTACCTCGTCGGGCTCGCCGAGGTCCCCGAGATCCTGCTCGTGATCCTCGGGTTCGTGCTCCTCGCGGTCGAGGTCTTCGTCTTCCCGGGGTTCGGGGCGGCCGGGATCGCGGGGGTGACGTGCATCGCCCTCGGCGCGCTCTTCTCGTTCCTGCCGTTCGTGATGCCCGACGGCCCCGTCGAGTCGAACCTGTTCGGAGAGACCCTGCAGAGCTTCTCGCTCTCCCTCGTGGCGGTGCTCGTGCTCCTCCTCGTCGTGTCGAAGATCCTCCCGAGGACGCCGCTCCTCGGCCGGATGGTCCTCGCGCCGGGGGCGCCCGAGGGGACCCTCGAGGCGAGCGCGGTGACGCTCTCCGCCGACGCCGGGACGAACCCCGTGGCGGCCGGCGATCGCGGGACGGCCGCGACCGACCTCCGGCCGGCGGGGAAGGTCGACGTCGACGGGGCGCGGCTCGACGCCGTCTCCGAGGGCGGGTGGATCGAACGAGGCGCCCCGATCGAGGTCGTCCGGGTCGAGTCGAATCGAGTGGTGGTCCGCGTCGCCGCGACGCGGGGAGGGTCGACGGTCTGATGGAGCTCTGGTCCTTCGTCCTGCTCGGTCTCGGGCTGGTGTTCGTGCTGCTCGAGGTCTTCTTCCCGTCGTTCGGGATCCTCGGCACGATCGCCGCCGGCTGCATCATCGCCGGCGGAGTCCTCGCGTTCCGCGCGGAGGAGGGGTTCGCGACGTACCTCCTGCTGGCGTTCCTGCTGGTTCCCGGCGTCACGATGATCGGCTTGAAGCTCTTCCCGAAGACCCCGATGGGGAAGCGGCTGACGATCGGGGGGAGTTCGTTCGACGCCTCCGAGGCGGCGGCGGGGAGCGGCGCCGGACTGACGGATTACATCGGACGGGTCGGGGTGGCGGAGACGCCGCTGCGGCCGTCCGGGAAGGCGGCCTTCGACGGCCGCCGCCTCGACGTGGTGACCCGCGGCGAGCTCGTGCAGGCGGGGCGCCGCGTGAAGGTGGTCCGCGTGGAAGGGAATCGAGTCTTCGTGGCGGAAGAGAGGAGCTGACTCGTGTCGAAGTCGTACGTCCTGCTGGCCAGCGCGCCCCAGACCGCGCTGTTCGTCGTCCTCGGGCTGCTCGCCCTGGTCTTCCTGATCGTGCTGTTCAAGTACGTCGGGCTGTACGTCCAGGCCGTCCTCGCCCGCGCGGAAGTCGGGCTGTTCGACATGGTCGCCATGTCGCTCCGGAAGGTCCCGCCGGCCCTGATCGTGCGGGCGAAGATCACCGCGGTGCAGGCCGGACTGACCACCAACACGCGCGACGTCGAGGCGCACTACCTCGCGGGCGGGAACGTCCTGAACGTCATCCGGGCGCTGATCGCCGCCCACCGCGCCGGACTGCAGCTCGACTTCAAGATGGCGACCGGCATCGACCTCGCCGGGCGCGACGTCCTCGACGCGATCCAGACGTCGGTCAACCCGAAGGTGATCGACTGCCCGGCGAAGGACCGGGGCGACTCGACGATCGCCGCGGTGGCGAAGGACGGCATCCAGCTCCTGAGCCGCGCCCGGGTGACGGTCCGGACGAACCTCCCCCAGCTCGTCGGCGGCGCGACCGAGGAGACCGTCATCGCCCGCGTCGGCGAGGGGATCGTCGCCGCGATCGGCGCGGCCCAGACGTACAAGGACGTGCTCGAGGCGCCGAACCGGATCTCCCAGACCGTCCTCTCGCGCGGGCTCGACGCGGGGACGGCGTTCGAGATCCTCTCCATCGACATCGCGGACATCAACGTCGGCGAGAACGTCGGCGCGAAGCTGCAGGCCGACCAGGCCGAGGCGAACAAGCGGATGGCGCAGGCCCAGGCCGAGGTCCGTCGCGCGATGGCCGTCGCGCAGGAGCAGGAGAACCAGGCGAAGGTCATGGAGAACCGGGCGAAGGTCGTCGAGAACGAGGCGCAGGTGCCGCTCGCGATGGCCGACGCGTTCCGGGCCGGCAAGCTCGGGATCCTCGACTACTACCGCTTCCGGAACATCGAGGCGGACACCGAGATGCGGAAGTCGATCTCGGAGAAGGACCACCTCGCCGACGACCCGAAGGCGACCTGAGCCGTGACGCCGATCATCCTCCAGCGCGGCCCGGAGATCCTGAAGTACCTGGACGAGCTCCT
Organism: bacterium; assembly: GCA_030428825.1. Taxonomy (GTDB): domain Bacteria; phylum Planctomycetota; class B15-G4; order B15-G4; family JADJEK01; genus JAUIEL01. The sequence goes on along the minus strand of JAUIEL010000150.1, from coordinate 289 downwards.
GATCCTCGTCTTCATGGTCGCGGGCGCGATCCTCCCCGCGATCAAGCAGGCGCGCGAGAAGAAGCGGGCCGACGAGAAGCGGAAGGGGACCTCCGAGCGGGCGGCCGCGACGGGTGCGCCGTCGGCGGCCGACGAGGGGACCGCGCGGCGGCAGGACCTCGAGGACCGGGTCCGCGCCTACTTCGAGGAGCGCTCCCGACCGACGGCGCCGGCGGCGCCCGAGCCCCCGCCCGTCGCGCCGCGGGCGGCGGCCGCCGAGCCGCCGGCCGCGCACCGGCTCGCGACCGGG
>JAUIEL010000149.1 GCA_030428825.1 bacterium | reverse complement strand
GGATTCGCAGGACCGAGAGGAACTGATGGAGCGCGTGCGCGCCCGGATGGCCGAGATGATGCAGAAGCGCCTGGGTCTGACGGACGAGGAATCGGAGCACCTTTCCGAAGTCGTTCGCCGATTCGATCAGCGGCGGGGCGAACTTTGGCGCGACGACAACGCCCTTCGGCGGAGCTTCGATGCGCTCGAGGACTCCGAGGTCGACGAGGACCAGGCGTCGAGACTCCTGCAACAGATGATCGAACAGCGGCGCCGCGAGAGCGAACTCTTCGAGGAGGAGTTGAACGGGTTGCTCGAGGTGCTGACGCCGTCCCAGGTGATCCAGTTCCAGTCCCTTCGGCAGGAGATGGGCCGACGCATCCGGTCGCTTCGGGGTGACGATGGCCGCGACGGTGGGGACGGGGACGACCGCCGGCGGAGACGCGGTCCAGGCGGCGGGGACGGACCTTCGGAACGTTGACGGTCCGCTCGGGGTCGAGCTGAAGAAGAACGTCAAGGACGCGTGGTGGCGGGCGATGGTCCACGCCCGGAAGGACGTGGTCGGGCTCGACTCGGCGATCCTCCAGCGACCGGAGGTCTGGAAGGCGTCGGGACACGTGGACGGTTTCTCGGACCCGCTCGTCGACTGCCGCGAGTGCAAGGCGCGCTTCCGGGAGGACCACCTCGACGACGCGGTCTGCGGCAACAAGGCGTTCAACGGCCGGAAGGCGACGAAGTGCCGCGACGCCGGGTTCTTCACCGAGCCGCGGCAGTTCAACCTGATGTTCGAGACGCACATGGGGCCGGTGAAGGACTCCGCGTCCGTCGCCTACCTCCGGCCGGAGACGGCCCAGGGGATCTTCATCAACTTCACGAACGTCACGAACAGCTCGCGCGTGAAGCCGCCGTTCGGGATCGCGCAGATCGGGAAGTCGTTCCGGAACGAGATCACCCCGGGGAACTTCATCTTCCGGACCCGCGAGTTCGAGCAGATGGAGATGGAGTACTTCGTCCCGCCCGACGAGTGGGAGAAGTGGTACGCGTACTGGCGCGACCGGCGGTACCAGTGGTACGTCGACCTCGGGATGCGGAAGGAGAAGCTCCGGATCCGCGACCACGAGTCGGACGAGCTGGCGCACTACGCGAACGCGTGCGTCGACGTCGAGTACGAGTTCCCGTTCGGCTGGTCCGAGCTGGAGGGGATCGCGTCCCGGACCGACTTCGACCTGAAGCAGCACGAGGAGCACTCCGGCAAGGAGATGAAGTTCTTCGACGACCAGTCGAAGTCGCACTACCACCCGTACGTCATCGAGCCGGCGGCCGGCGTCGACCGGGCGACGCTCGCGTTCCTCGTCGACGCGTACGAGGAGGAGCAGCTCGAGAAGGAGAAGCGGACGGTCCTCCACCTCCACCCGCGCCTCGCGCCGGTGAAGGTCGCGGTCTTCCCGCTGGTGAAGAAGGACGGGATGCCCGAGCGGGCGCACGCGATCGAGGACGACCTGCGCCGCTGGACGAACGTCTTCTACGACGAGTCCGGCGCCGTCGGGCGGCGGTACCGCCGGCAGGACGAGGTCGGCACGCCGATCTGCGTCACCGTCGACGGGCAGACCGCGGAGGACAACAGCGTCACCCTCCGCGACCGCGACTCGATGGAGCAGCGGCGGGTCAACCTCGACGCGCTGGAGGGAGAGCTGCGCCGGAGCCTCGAGGTCTGAATGGACGGCCCGGACGCCGGCGAGGTCGTGATGAAGGGGATCCCGGTCTCGCACGGGATCGGCATCGGGCCGGTGTTCGCGGAGACCGAGTCGTTCCCCTCCGAGGCGGAGGCGCACCTCGTCGCGCCGGAGGACGTGCCGGCCGAGCTGAAGCGGCTCGAGGTCGCGATGCGGCTCGCCCGCGAGGAGCTGGCGAAGGTCCGCGAGGAGGCGGCGCGGAAGGTCGGCGACCACGACGCGAGGATCTTCCTCGTCCACCTCCAGGTCCTCGAGGACCGGTCGCTCCAGGAGCAGATCGAGGCCTCGATCCGGGACGAGGGGGTGAGCGCCGAGGCGGGCGTCGCGCACGTCATCGGCCGGTACGCGGACGCGTTCTCGAAGCTCGAGGACCCGCTGGCGCGGGAGCGGGCGACGGACGTGAAGGACGTCGGACGGCGGCTGCTGCGGCACCTCAGCTCGTCGGTCGAGGAGACGACCGCGAGCCCGCCGACCCGGTACATCCTGGTCACGAAGGAGCTCTTCCCGTCCGACGCCGCGCGCCTCGACCGCGACCGCCTGGCCGGCATCGTGACCGAGGTCGGGGGGAAGGCGTCGCACGCGGCGATCCTGGCGCGCGCGCTCGGGATCCCGGCGGTCACCGGCGTACGCCAGACCGCGCGGCTGCTCGGCGGGAAGACGACGATCGTCGACGGCCGGGACGGCACCGTCGTCGTCGACCCGACGAAGGAGACGCTCGAGCGGTACCTCCGCGGGGCGGAGGCGGTCGAACGGGTCCGGACGGCGCTCGCCGCCGAGCCGGCGCTCCCCGCGGTCACCCGCGACGGCGTCGCGATCGACGTGCTGGTGAACGTCGAGAACGCGGGCGACGTGATGCCGGAGGACCTCGGCGACGTCGCCGGCATCGGCCTGTATCGGACCGAGTTCGTCTACATGGATCGCGACTCGTTCCCGTCGGAGGACGAGCAGTTCGAGGTCTACCGCCGCGTCGTCGAGCGGGCCGGCCACCGCGAGGTCGTGTTCCGGACGATCGACATCGGCGGGGACAAGCGGCTCCCGTACTTCCGCGTGAAGGACGAGGACAACCCGGCGCTCGGGTGGCGCGGCTACCGGATCAGCGACGAGTGGCCGGACATGTTCATCGCCCAGGTCCGGGCGCTGCTGCGCGCCTCGGCGTTCGGCCACGTGAAGATCATGTTGCCGATGATCACCACGGTGGAGGAGGTGCGGCGGGCGGTCGCGTACGTCGACGACGTCCGCTCCGACCTCGCCCGCCGGAAGGTCGCGTTCGCCGAGCACGTGCCGCTCGGCGTGATGGTGGAGGTCCCGGCCGCGGTCTTCGCGATCGAGTCGATGCTGAAGGAGGTCGACTTCGTCTCGATCGGCTCGAACGACCTCATCCAGTACCTCCTGGCGGTCGACCGGAACAACGCCCGCGTCGCGAACCTCTCCCAGCCGCTGAACCCGTCGGTCCTGCGCGCGGTCCAGACCGTCATCCGCGCCGCGAACGCGGCGGGGCGCCCGGTGTCGCTCTGCGGCGAGATGGCCGGGAGCTACTACTGCACGCTCGTCCTCCTCGGACTCGGGCTGCGCCGCTTCTCGATGGCCCGGCACTACGTCCACGGCGTCGGGCGGCTGATCCGCGCGGTGACGATGAAGGAGGCGGAGCAGGTCGCCCGCCGGGTGCTCGCGTTCACGACCACCGCCGAGGTGAAGGCGTTCCTGAACGCGCGGACGCGCGAGATCTTCCGGGAGATGGGGATCGCGATCGACGAGGTCGCGCTCTGACCGGGCGACGCCGACGAAATCTCCGAAACGGCAAAGGATTCGGGCCGGGGCTGGCCGAAAGACCGGACGGGTGCACGGCGGTGGGGCACCCGGGAGAGGCGATGTCCGTTCCGAGTCCGACCGATGCCGGCTTTCGCGTGAGCACCGAGGGGAACGGCGCCGCGCGCTCGATCGAGCTCGTGGACCGGGCGCTCACGTTCGACGTCTCCGAGTCGCTGAAGGGGCGCCTGCGGGAGGCGGTCCGGGCCGACCTCGAGGTGGGGCACCGGTCGTTCGTCCTGCGCCTGGAGAGCGTCGAGACCGTCGATTCGAGCGGGGTGGGGGTGCTGATCGCCCTGCACCACCAGGTCGCCGAAGAGGGGGGCGCGCTCGCGGTCTGCGGGGCCTCCGCCCACGTGGCGAAGGTGCTCCGGATCATGAAGCTCGACCGCTTCCTGACCGTGCTCCCGGACGTCGAGCGGGCGGTCCGCGCGGTCTCCGATCCGGTCTGAGGCCCGCCGGCGGCGCGGCGGGCGGGGGGGTACCCTCTCGATTCGTCGTCCGCCGCGGCTAGGTTGTCGGGGCATGACGCCCCGCCGCCTCCTCGCCCTCCTCCTCGTCGCCGTCGTCGTGGTCCTGTGGGCCGTCCCGAGCGACGTCGTCCGCCTCGTCGCGGAGCAGGACCCGGTCATCCTGGGTCGATACTCCGAGAACAAGGCGTACGCGCTCCTCGTCTGGAGCCCGCTCCTGCTCGTCGCGGCGGCGCTGCTCGCGTCGCGGGTCCGCTTCGACCGCCCGTTCCGGTTCCGGCTGTACGCGGTGGCGCTGTCGTTCGTCGTCTGCTTCGTCGTCGTCGACGTCGCCGCCCGGACGATCCGGACGCCTCGGTACGTCAAGAAGGAGGTGAAGGCGCTCACGAGCTGGCCGCACAAGTTCAAGCGGCTGAACGACGGCTCGGTGAAGGCGCGGCCGCCGGGGAAGCGGTACGAGGTCCACTTCGACGACGAGCCGGGCGAGGCCCGGTCCTACGAGAACGCGCCCCCCGGGTTCCCCCCGGTCGACGTCGTCCTGACGTCCGACGAGCGGGGGTTCCGCAACCCGGCCGCCCTGGAGCGGGCCGACGTCCTGACGTTCGGCGACTCGTTCACGGAGGGGTCGCGGGTCTCCGACGACGAGGTCTGGGTGGCGCTCCTGCGGGAGCGGCTCGGGAGATCGGTCTACAACCTCGGCATGTCCGGGACGTCCCCCCGGGGGTACCGCAACGCGCTGATCGCGTACGGCCTCCCGCTCGAGCCGAGGATGGCCGTCTTCCTGATCTACGAGGGGAACGACCTGAAGGAGCACAGCGCCGACAAGGACGTCCCGGGGTGGAAGGAGGTGTACGACGACGCGCAGGACTTCGTGAAGGACTCGCCGATCGTGAAGGCGTTCCGGGACTTCGTGGAGGACTCGCTCGGCGACGTCTTCGCGGACGGTCCGCTCCCGCCGAACACGGCGCTCTCGTGGATGCCGGTCGAGGTCGAGGCGGGGGGGACGCGGCACCACGCGGCGTTCGATCCCGACGACCTCTGCAAGCTGTACCGTCACCCCGAGAAGTTCCGGAAGAAGAAGGGGTGGAAGAACGCGGCGCGGGTCCTGACGGAGATCGTCGAGACCTGCCGGGAGTCGTCGATCCGACCGGTCTTCCTGTACGCGCCGGCGAAGGAGCACGTCGTCCTGCCGTTGGTGAAGGACCGCCTCCCGAGGGACGGTTTCCACGCGTTCGCGTCGTTCGAGGACGACGACCTCCCGCCGCCGGAGGTCTTCTTCGAGGAGTTCTTCGCGCGTATCGAGACCCAGGAGCGGACCGTCCTCGACTTCTGCGAGGAGCTCGGGGTCGAGTGCCTGAGCCTCACCGAGCCGCTCCGGGCGAAGATGGCCGAGGGGGTTCAGGTCTACTACACCTACGACCAGCATTGGACCCGCCTGGGGCACCGGGTCGTGGCCGACGCGGCGGCGCCGTTCCTGGCCCGCCGGCTCGACGGCTGAAGCGCGTTCTCCGATCGGCAGGTCGCTCCAAGATCCTTCTCTGAAACGGTTTGTGAGTCACGGTGTCGTCGGGCGACGGAGCGCCGGCCGGAGCCGGTCGATGCCTTCCCACGGGGGGAGATCGGAGAAACCGGCCTCGGGGTCCGAGGGGCCGGGCTACGATGGGGTCGTTCAGGAGGCCCTTCGGGGCCGCCACCAGGGATTCGGACATCCGGGAGGAACGATGGCTGCTGCCCCGAGCCGCGTGCTCGTGATCGACGACGATCCATGGATCGTCCGGTCGACCGCGATGGTCCTCGAAGCCGAGGGTTTCGACGTCTCCACGGCGACGAGCGGCGAGGCCGGGATCGCCGACGCCCGTCGGGACCCGCCGGGGGTGATCCTCCTCGACATCATGATGCCCGGCCTCGACGGCTGGGAGACCCTCGAGCGGCTCAAGGTCGACGAGGCGACCCGGGAGATCCCGGTCGTCGTCTTCAGCGCCCGGGAGGCGACGCGCGGCCCCGGGAATCCCCGGGTCAGCCGCGACCGCGGCGCCGCGGGGTTCGTGGCGAAGCCGTTCGAGCCGAGCCGCCTGGTCGAGCTGATCCGCCGGCACGTCACCCCGGCCGCCGCCAAGAAGACCGCCTGATCCGCCGTTCGCGCCGCTCCCGCCGTCGCCGGGGCCCGCCCTGGGGTCACTCGGCCGGCCTGAGGTGCGTCTCCAGGAACTGGACGATCGGCGCCCGGACGTCCGGCCCGAGCCGCGCGAGGTCGAGGTGGTTCCCCCGAGGGAGGATCTCGAGGCGCTTCGGCTCGCTCGCCGCCCCGAACAGCTCCTCCAACCCGTCCGGCGGCGCCCGCCAGTCGTCGCGGGCCCCGAGGATCAGGAGCGGCGCGGGCGCGATCGCGGACGCCCCGTCGATCGGGCGGACCGTCGCCGGGTCGACGTCGTGCGCCCACCCGAACATCCTGACCGCCGGCTCGAGCCACGGCCGGAGCGGGACCCCGAACCGGGTGCTGCGGCGTTCGAACGTCTCGAGCAGCCGGTTGTACGGCGCGATGACGACGACCGCGGCGAGGCTCGCCAGCGCGTCCCCGGCGAGCAGCCCCGCCGCGCCGCCCATCGAGAAGCCGACGTACGCCGTCCGCTCCGGCGGGACGCCGCGCGCCGCGAGGTGACGGAGCGCCGCGCGGACGTCCTCCGCCTCGCGCGCCCCGATCGCCGTGAACGCGCCGTCCGAGTCGCCGCTGCCGCGGAAGTCGAACGAGAGGACGGAGTACCCCCGCGCGAGGAGGGCCTTCGCCAGCGGATCCCCCTGGCGGCGCCGGTCGCGGTAGCCGTGACCGAAGACGACGACCGGCCGGTCGAGCGCGCCGATCCGGTCGCCTCGGAGGACGAGGCCGTCCTCGGTCGGGAAGTCGACCTGCTCCAGCCCGCCGAGCGGGAGCGCCTGCGCGAGGAGCGTCCGATCGGGCGGGGCGTCGCCCCGGCGCGGGTTGGTGAGGATCGCCAGCACGAGGGCCGGCTCGGCGAGGACCGTCACGACGAGGAGGAAGATCGTTCCGCGGAGGAGGCGGCGGACGAGCGAACGGCGCGGGGGGGGCGCGGTGTCGCTCATCCGACCCCCTCCCGCTCGTCCCCGCGCTCGCCGGGGGCCGCGTCGGGGGGGGCGTGCGCCTCCGGTCGGGCGAGGGGGGCGAGGTCGAGGAATCGCCGCGCGCCGGGCGTCGGGTCGCGGCGCGGCTCGGGGCGGTCGAGCTGGCGTTGCTCGTGCTCGCCGGCCCACCAGACGAACGCGGCCAGCAGCAGGACGACGGGGAACGAGGGGCGTCCGACCGACGCCGCGACGGCGACGACCGACAGGACCCGGCCGATCCGGACCGCGAGGCGGGTCGCCCCGTCGTACCGCCGATGGCGCGCGAGGAGGGCCCGCAGGATGCGGCCGCCGTCGAGGGGGAAGGCGGGGATCAGGTTGAAGACGCCCATGCCGAGGTTCACCGCGAACGCGAACTCGAGCGTGCTCCCGCCGAGGAGGGCGAGCGGCTCGAGCGACAGCCCCTCGCCGCGCGCGAGCATCCACGGGAAGAGGAGCAGCACGAGGAAGAAGTTCACCGCCGGCCCCGCCGCCGCGATCTTCAGCTCGGTCGAGGGGTCGCGCGGGATCCGTTCGAGCCTCGCCATGCCGCCGAGCGGCCAGAGGACGATGTCGTGGACCCGGATCCCCTTCGCCTGCGCGGCGAGCGAGTGGCCGAGCTCGTGGAGGACGACGCACGCGAACAGGACCGCGAACCGCGTCGCCGTGTCGAGCGCCACGTCCGTCCCGTGCGCCCAGAGGGTCTGGCCGAGGAGCAGCCCGAACATCAGCACGAACACGACGTGCACCCGGATCCGGATGCCGAACGGCCGGGCGATCGGGAACGCGATGTTCACCTCACCGCCTCCGCACGCGGACCGTCACCTCGACCGCGCCGCCCGCGGGGACGCTCGCCGGCGTGTCGCTCGTGAACTCGAACGACTTCCACTGATCCGCCGCCTCGACGTTCACGACGTAGGCGCCCGCCGGGAGCGGGCCGAGGTCGAACCGTCCGTCGGAGTCGGTCAGGCGGCTGCGGCGGCTGGCGGTGCCGTTCGAGACCGCGATCACCCGGGCGCGCGGGAGCGGCCTGCCGTCGACGTCGAGCGCGACGCCGGAGAGGCGGCCCGCGCCGGCCAGCTCGACGTCGCCGACGTCCGCCGCCTCGCCCTCCTCGACCCGGACCCCCGGGACGAACGCCGCGCCGCCGTCCGCGCCGAGGAGGCGGACTCCGTACCGGCCCGCCGCCACGTGGGGGAGATCGAACCGGCCGTCGGCGCCGGTGCGCGCCGAGCGTCCGAGGTACGGCTCGAGCACCAGCACCTCGGCGACCGGAGAGGAGGCGTCGAACTCGGGCGGGAGGAGGTGCACGGTCACGCCCGCGACCGGCGCGCCCTTCGCGTCGACGACCCGCCCGACCACCTCCCCGCCGGCGGCGAGCCGCACGACGACGCCGTCGACGTCCTCCGCCTCGCCGACCTCGATCGGGTCGCTCGTCGTCCGCGCGGCGGCGCCCGCGTCGACCTCGACGACGTACCGCCCGGGTGCGAGGTCGGTCGCCCGGAACGTCCCCGGCCCCTCGCCGGGGAGGGCGCGGCGGACCGCGCGCGTCGTGCCGCGCGCCCCCTCGACCCGGAGGATCTTCGCCGTGAACTCCTCCGGAGCGGCGCCGCCTCCCCCGACGATCCGCCCGGAGAGGGAGCCGGTGCGCCCGAGATCGACCCGGACCTCCGTCTCCGTCCCGGCGGTCGCCGCGACCGGCGCGCGCGCGAAGTGTCCGTTCGCGTTCGCCGTCAGCTCGTACGTGGCGGCGGTGAGGCCGCGGAGGGTGAAGGTCCCGTCGGCCGCGCTCCGGGCGGTGGCGGAGTGGGCGTCGGCCCCGCCGGACGGGACGACCGCCCGGACGATCGCGCCTCCCACCGGGCGGTCCTCGCAGAGCACGACGCCGCGCAGCTCGGCGTTCGACGGCGTCAGCGTGAGGGAGAGCTCGATCTCGCTCCGGCCGCGCGACGCGATGAACGAACGGCGCACGACGGCCGGCGCGTACCCCTCGGAGGTCGCCTCGACGCGGTAGTGCGTGAAGTCGAGCCCGTCGATCGAGAACCGGCCGGACGCGTCGGTCCGCCCGGACAGCGCCCCGACGTCCGGCGCGCCCCGGAACGACATCCGCCCGGCCTCCGGCCGATCCGGCGACGCCGTCACGACCGCGTCGGCGACCGGGCGGAGATCGGTCTCGTCCCGCACCGTCCCGACCAGCGTCAGCCCGGGGCCGAGCCTCACCGTCGGCAGGCGGAACGTTCCCTCCCGGGCGGTCTGGATCGGGCCGACGGTCGCGAGGGCGCGGCCGGGACTCTCGACCCGCAGCGCCACGGCGGAGGCCCGCGGCAGCCCTTCGAGGCGGAAGCTCCCGGTCCCGTCGGAGATCGCCTCGACGCCGAGCGGCTCGTGCACGGTGACGAACGCCTGGCGATGGAGGAGCGCTCGCACGGCGGCGCCGCCGATCGGAGCGCCGTTCTCGTCGACGACCGTCCCCGTGCCGACGACGTCGCTCGGCGGAGCGTCGGTCGTCCCGGCTCCGGCGCCCGTCGGGGCGGTCTCCCGCTCGGGACCGCCGCCGTCGCCGGGGTCGTCCCGCGACGCGGGGCCGGACGCGGGGTCCGGCGGGGCGTCGGGCGCGCGCGGCCGCTCGACGGACGACAGGTCGGGCGGCGACGCCTCCGGCGCGGACGCGGGCTCCGAGTCGAGGAGCCGGAACACGACCGCGGCGAGAGCGACGATCAGGAGCAGGGCGATCCAGCGGGCGGGTCGAGACATGAGGTACCGGGTCGGCGGGCGCGCAGGGGGAACGATAGCGTGCCCGCCCCCGCGCGGCACCCGGAGACTGCCCGGGATCGGTCAGCGCCGCTCCCCGGCGGTCGGCGGCGCGTCGACGGGTGAGGGCCGGGAGAGGAGCCAGCGGACCCAGGCCTCCCGGGCGCGTCGCCGGTCCGCCTCGTCGGCCGACTCTCGGTACCCGTGGTCCTCGCCGGTCAGCGTCCGGAGGCAGGTCGCGGCGAGCGCCCGGGCGGCGCCGACCGGGAGGTAGAGCCCCTTCACGAGCTGGGGGATCGCGTGGTCCCCGGCCGCGACGATCCGCTTCTCGAGCGCGTCGAGCTCGTCGGGGCGGGCCTGGGGATCGACGCTGCGGAGGAGGACGAGCACCTCGTCGGAGACGCGCGTGTGCACGAACGACGAGCGCTTCAGGAAGAGGAGCGCGAAGCAGCAGTCGCTCACCGACGACGTCGTCACGAACCGCCGGTCGTCGCGCCCTCCTCTCGGACGGGCCCGCGGGAGGAGGGAGCGTGTGTCCCAGCCGCCGTCCTCCCGCTGGGCGTCGACGAGCCACGACGCGCCCTCGACGTACCAGTCGACCTTCCCGAACCGCTCGACGCCGGCGTAGTGGCCGTACCGCTCGACCGCGTACGCGGCGTAGTAGGGCCACGGCGAGTCGGGGCTCGGGAACGAGAGCCGCCGGCCGAGCCAGCTCCGTCCCCGCCCGAGGGCGCGGTCGATCCGCCGGCGGAGCTCGCGGTCGGACGCGTCGTCTCCGAGGAGGTCGCGGCACATCACGAGCGAGCCGCCGACGCCCGCGGTCATCGCGACGTACGAGCGCGTGCGGTGCCCCTCGTCGTCGTACGCGAACCCCCCGTCGGCGCGCTGCACCGAGAGGAAGTGCTCCGCCGCCCGTCGGATCACCGCCGGCTCGACCCGGAACCCGAAGTCGACGGCGGAGCGGAGGGCGAGCACGGCGACCTGCGAGTTCGAGTTGTCCCACCAGTCCGGCGGGGCGGGCCAGTGCGCGGCGCGGATCGTCTCCCCGGTCCGTCCCGTGCGGCCCGTCGTCCGGCCGAGCGGCAGGAGGTACCCCCACGCGCCGGCGTCCTCCTGCTTCAGCTGTCCCGCCTCGATCCGGGTGATCGCCTCCTCGATCCGCGCCGCGTGCCGCTCGCGGTCGGAGAGGAGCAGGCCGAGGAGGGCGAGCGAAACGGTGTAGGTGTGGGGTGCCTCGGCGACCGCGGTCCGCGCCTGCGCCTCGAGCCAGCCGCCGAACGCGTCGTCCGCCGGCACGCCGCAGACCCGGAGCGTGTAGAAGGCGAGCGACTCGACGCCGAGCGGGTACGACGACTCGGAGCCGACTCCGCCCAGCGACCGGCGCCGGTCGCGCAGGTGTTCGACCCCGCGCTCGATCGCGGCGTCGACGCGCTCGCGGAGCGCCCGGTCCGGCTCGGCGGCCGGGGCGGCGGCGGCGAGCGCGAGGAGGAGCGGGGCGGCGAACGAGCGACGGGCCATGAGGGAGACGCTACTCCCTCACGGCCCGTCCGGTAACCGCCCGCCGGCGCGGGGGGCGCACGTCTCAGGGGGTGATCTCGAGCTCCGCCGCCTCGCTGGTGAACGCGAGCCCGCCGCCGTTCGCCGAGGCGAACGCCCAGTACAGCTTGAACCCCGGCGGGATGCCGGTCCCCGGCGGGAGCGTGATGTTCGCCTTCTGCCGTCCGTCGAGGGTCAGGTTTCCGAACGTGTTCGCGAACGGCGGGAGGTTCGGCTTGGTCGCCATGAACGTCGTCA
>JAUIEL010000895.1 GCA_030428825.1 bacterium | reverse complement strand
GACCGGGTCGTCGTGGCCGGCAGCACCCACCCCGGCGAGGAGGAGCGGATCGGCCGCGCGGTCCGGGCGCTCGCGGCCGACTCGGGCGCCCCCGTCCGCCTCGTCGTCGCTCCGCGACATGGAGAGCGGCTTGCGGATGCGGAACGAAACCTCCAAGATGCCGGGCTGGCTCCGGTCAGGCTGACCCGCCTGCGCCGGGAGGAAGGCCCGCCCGCCGAGACGATCGTGGTCGACACGATGGGCGAGCTGGCCGACCTCTACGCCGCCGCCGATCTCGCGATCGTCGGCGGGTCGCTGGTGGCCGGGATCGGCGGACACAACGTGTTCGAGCCGGTGCTGGCCGGGGCGCCGACGTTGATCGGGGCTCACCACGGACACGTCCGTTCCGACGTCCTCTGGCTGGAGGCGGCGGGGGCGCTCCGGGTGATCCGCGACGACGACGCGCTCCTCCCCGCGCTGCGCGAGTGGCTCGGCGAAGGGGGACCGGCGGCGGCCGACGCCGCGCGGCGCGCCCTCGACGGGGCGCGGGGCGCGGCCGAACGAACGATTCGATGGATCAGGGACCATCGCTCGCGTCGAGCGGAGCCCCCTGTCGATGGATGAGCACCAGGGCCCCCGGCGCGGGGTCGCAGTCCCCGACGGGACGGACAGGACAGGATAGGAAGGAGCCTTCATGGCGGAACGCCACCTCTTCACCTCGGAGTCGGTCGGGATGGGGCACCCCGACAAGGTCTCGGACCAGGTGTCCGACGCGATCTTGGACGCCCTCCTCGCGCAGGACCCGAACTCGCGGGTCGCGTGCGAGACGCTCGTGACGACCGGCCTCTGCGTGGTCTCGGGCGAGATCACCACGAAGGCGATCGTCGACTACGCGCAGATCGCCCGCGACACGATCAACATGATCGGGTACACGGACGACGACTACGGCATCAGCGGCGACACCTGCGGGGTGCTGGTCGCGGTCCACTCGCAGTCGCCGGACATCTCGCAGGGCGTCACCGCCGGCGAGGGGCTCCACAAGGAGCAGGGCGCGGGCGACCAGGGCATGATGTTCGGCTACGCCTGCCGGGAGACCCCCGAGCTGATGCCGATGCCGATCATGTTCTCCCACCGCCTGGTCGAGAAGATGTCGAAGCTCCGGTTCTCGGGGAAGCTCCCGTGGCTCCGGCCGGACTGCAAGTCGCAGGTGACGGTCGAGTACGCCGACGGGAAGCCGAAGCGGGTCGACGCGGTCGTGATCTCGACCCAGCACGACCCGAAGGCGAAGTACGCGACGATCCGGAAGGCGATGACCGACCTCGTCATCAAGAAGGTCATCCCGGCGAAGTGGATCGACAACAAGACGAAGTTCCACATCAACCCGACCGGCCGGTTCGTGGTCGGCGGACCGCACGGTGACACCGGCCTGACCGGCCGCAAGATCATCGTCGACACGTACGGCGGGATGGGGCGGCACGGCGGCGGCGCGTTCTCCGGGAAGGACCCGTCGAAGGTCGACCGGAGCGCGGCGTACGCCTCGCGCTGGGTGGCGAAGAACGTCGTGGCGGCGCGGCTCGCCGACCGCTGCGAGATCCAGGTCGCCTACGCGATCGGCGTGGCCGAGCCGGTCTCGATCGGGATCGACACGTTCGGCACCGCGAAGGTCGACGAGGAGACGATCCTCGCGGGGGTCCGGAAGGTGTTCGACCTCCGCCCGGCCGGGATCATCAAGTCGCTGAACCTGCGCCGGCCGGTCTTCCTCGAGACCGCCGCGCACGGCCACTTCGGCCGGAAGGGCCCCGGGTTCACCTGGGAGACGACCACCAAGGCGGCCGCGCTCCGCAAGGCGTGCGGCGTGAAGAAGTAGGGGCGGCGCCCCGGTCGGCCGGGGCGGGGCGGGGCCGCGACGCCCCGCGCCCCCGGCCGTTTCCCCAAGCCGCCCTGGTCCAGGCACTTGCCTCGCCCGACGGCGTCGTTACCATACCCGCGAACGACGGTAGAGGAGGCGGGGCGGAACGGAACGCACCCGGACCCCCAACTCCTTCGGCCGAAACGAGTTCCCCATGGCGACACCCCACCGAGACCGCGGCTTCACCCTCGTCGAGAT
>JAUIEL010000148.1 GCA_030428825.1 bacterium | reverse complement strand
CCTCGCGACGCGCAGTCGACTCGACCTCCGCCGCGTCGACGTCGCACGCCGTCGGCTCGGGGACCGCGCCCGCGAACCGCTCGCGCAGGATCTCCGCCCCCCTCGCGGCGCGACGCCGGACCACCTCCCCCGCTTCGCCCGCCCGGGCGGACTCCTCGTCCAGCGCCCCGAGTTCGGCGACCGGATCCGAGGGGAACCCGTCGGTCCCGAGCGCGACCCGCGACGTCGCCCGGAGCGCGCGCGGATACCCGACGCCGTTCTGGCGGTTCGAGCGCGGGTTCTGCACGAACCACGCCCCGCGTTCCGCCGCCGCCGCCACCTCCGCCTCGTCGAGGTGGACGCCGTGCGCGAGGATCGACCCCGCGGGGAGGGCGTCGAGCCGGACCAGGCGCGCCACGACACCGGGGTCGCCGCGCCGGCGCGCGTCCTCGACGTCGACGCGATCCTCGGCGACGTGGAGGTGGACGACGGTCCCGTGCGCGCGGGCGAGCTCCCCCGCCTCGACGAGCGTCTCGTCCGAGACGGTGAACCCCGCGTGGACTCCGACGACCCCCCGGACGAGCGGGCGATCGTTCTCGACGAGGAACCGGGCGCACTCGGCGAGTCCGCGGCGCGCTTCGTCCCGGCCGCCGTTCCGCTCGGTCGCGCCGTACGTCAGGACCGACGGCATGCCGAATTCCTGGCACGCGTCGGCGAGGACGTCGAGCGACCCCTCCACGAACGCGGGTGACTCGTGGTGGTCGATCAGCCCGACCGTGCCGAGTTGCCGCGCTTCGAGGAGGTAGCGCCGCGCCGCCGCCCGGAGGGAGTCCCGGTCGAGCGCGCGGTCGAGGCGCCACCAGATCCGATCGAGGATCTCGGGGAAGCTCCGCGGCGCCGGCGACGGTTCGGGCATCCCGAGCGGAGCGAGCCCGCTGTAGAGGTGCGTGTGCGCGTTGACGAACCCGGTCACGACGCCGGAGACCGTCCGCGGATCTTCCCGACCGACAGGGCTCGCGCGGCCGGGGAGTCCTTCATCGGGAGCGTGGTCCGGCGGACGCCGTCGAACCGCGCGAGCGCGCCCGCCACCGCGGCCGCCGTCGGCACGAGGCCGATCTCGCCGACCCCCTTCGCCCCCCACGGCCCCTCGGGCTCCGGATCCTCGACCAGGATCACGTCGACCGCGGGCATGTCGCGCGCCCGCAGCACGCCGAGCTCGCGCAGCTTCGTCGTGACCGGCCGCCCCTCCTCGCACGGCAGCTCTTCGGTCAGCGCGTACCCGAGCCCCATGTGGACCGAGCCCTCGATCTGACCCTCGCAGAGCGCCGGGTTGATCGCCCGACCGACGTCGTGCGCCGCGACGACCCGCTCGACGGGCCCGTCCGCGTCGAGAAGCACCACCTGGGTCGCGAATCCGAACGCGGTGTGCGTCTTCACCTTCGCCGTCGGCGCGCCGGGCGCCGTCGTGTCGTCGATCAGGACGTCGGCCGCGAACACCTCGCCGGCGAGCTCCGCGAGCGACCGCCCCGCGTCGAGGGCGGCGCGGAGCTTCTCCCCCGCGCTCTTCACGGCGCGGCCGCCGAACAGCGTCGCCCGCGAGCCGGTCGTCTGGCCACAGCCGAGCGCGAACGTCGCGTCGACCTTCGGCCGGAAGGTCGACGCGGGGAGGCCGGTCGCCTCCGCGGCGCACTGGGCGAGCACGGTCAGGAGCCCCTGCCCCATCTCGGTGTACCCGTTGTAGAGCGAGACCGTCCCGTCCTCCTCGACGACGAGCCGCGCCTTCCCCCACTCCGCCGCGCCGTTGCCGATGCCGCTGTTCTTGATGCCGCACGCGATGCCGACCGCGCGCCCGGCCGCGAGCGCCTCGCGATAGACGTCCTTCACCGCGCGGAGCGTCTCCTTCAGCCCGACCGACTTCTCGAGGACCTGGCCCGTCGTGAACGAGTCGCCGACCTCCAGCGCGTTCCGGTCGCGGATCTCCCACCCGTCGAGCCCCACCTCCTCCGCGAGCAGGTCGACGCACCCCTCCATCGCGAAGTGGGCCTGGTTCGCGCCGAACCCGCGCATCGCCCCGCACGGCGGGTTGTTCGTGTACGCGGCGACCGCCTCGACGTCGACGTTCGGGACGTCGTACGGGCCGCACGCGTGCCCCGCCGCCCGCTCGAGCACCTTCGCGCCGACCGAGGCGTACGCGCCGGAGTCGCCGAGCATCCGCGCCCGCACCGCGGTCAGCCGACCGTCCGCGTCGCACCCGACCTCGTACTCCATCGTGATCGGGTGTCGCTTCGGGTGGAGCCGGATCGACTCCTCGCGGGTGAGGGTCACGCGCACCGGCCTCCCGGTCATCCGCGCCAGGAGCGCCGCGTGCGGCTGGATCGAGAGGTCCTCCTTGCCTCCGAACGCGCCGCCGTTCGGGACGAGCTCGACGAAGACGTCCTCCTCCTCGACGCCGAGGAACCGCGCCACCTGCGCCCGATCGTCGAACACCCCCTGCCCCTGCGACCAGAGGTGGAGGCGGCCGTCGTCGCGCGGCGCGGCGAGCGCGCTCTCCGGCTCGAGGAAGAGGTGCTCGATCCGCTGGGTCCTCCACGTGCCGCGGACGACGTGCGCGCTCGCCTCGAGCGCGGCCGTCGCGTCGCCGCGGACGACGCGGGTCCGCGAGAGGACGTTGTCGTGCTTCGGGTTCACCCGCGGCGCGTCCGGCTCGACCGCGCGCGCCGGGTCGACGACCGGCGGGAGCGGCTCGGCCTCGACCCGCACGAGCGCCGCGGCCTCGCGGGCGGTCCGCGCGTCGACGGCGGCGACGCAAGCGAGGACGTCGCCGACGCAACGCGCCTCCTCCCCCTCCGCCACGAACCCCGGCCAGTCCCGCTCGATCAGGCCGTACCAACGTTCGCCCGGGACGTCGGCCGCCGTGGCGACCGCCACCACGCCGTCGAGCGCGGCGGCGGCGGAGGTGTCGATCCTCGTGATCCGGGCCCGCGCGTGCGGCGAGAGGACGACGGCTCCGTGGAGGAGGCCGGGCGGGGCGAGGTCGCAGACGAACGGCCGCTCGCCGAGGGTCAGCGCGCCGCCGGTCACCCGCGCGACGCGCTCGCCGACCCCGCCGTCGGGGAGGGTCGGCACCGCGGCGTCCCCGCGCCGCGCGGCGGCGTACAGCTCGACGGCGTCGAGGATCTTGACGTAGCCGGTGCAGCGGCAGAGGTGGACGTCGATCCCCTTCGCGATCTCGTCGCGCGTGGGACGCGGATTCTTCTCGACCAGGTGGCGGGCGCGGAGCGCGAACCCCGGGATGCAGAAGCCGCACTGGAGGCCGGCCGTCGCCACGAACGCGTCGGCGAGGAGCCGACGGTCCGCCTCGGGCACCCCCTCGAGCGTGACGACCTCCCGGCCGTCCGCCCGGGTGGCGGGGACGGCGCACGTCGTCAGCGGCTTCCCCCCGACCAGCGCGAGGCAGCAGCCGCACTGGGCCTGCGGCGCGCAGCCGTCCTTGGTCGAGGTGATCGAGAGCCGCTCCCGGAGCGCCTCGAGCAGCGACTCGTCCGGGGCGACCTCGAGCTCCCGCTCCTCGCCGTTCAGCACGAGCCGGATCGTCTTCAGCACTTCGCGGCCTCCATCGCGGGGGAACGCCCCGTCGAGCGGGCGTCGATCATACGCCCCCGAATCCGCGCCGCTCCGGGAACCGAGCGGGCGGCGGCGCCGTTCCCGGCCCCGTCGGCGGATCTCCGTGGACGAGGCCTCCGACGGGCACCCTCAGGGAAGGATGGACTCCATGGCTCGATTCGCTCGTCTCACGCTCCCGCTCGTGCTGATCGCCGGCACGACCTCCCTCGCGCCCGCGGCCACCGTCGGACGCGGCGGCCCCGAACTCCAGGACCTCCTCCCCGAGGAGACGCTCGTCTACCTGTCGGCGGACGCCCGGGCGTTCCAGACCGGTCTCCGGTCGCTCGGGATCTCCGGCCTGCTCCGCGACCCGGAGGTGAGGGAGTTCCTCTCTCCGCTGTTCGACGACCTCGGCGGCGTCGACCCGGCCGACCCGATCGGCACGCTGGTCGACTCGCTCGCCCTCTCCGAGTGGGTCCGGGGGGAGGCGGCGATCGGCCTGGTCGGGTTGACGCTCCACCTCCGGGACGGGACCCCGCTCCGGGTCTCCGCCGCCCACCCGGTCACCGCGCGGCTCCTCCACGAGCTCGCCGCGAACCCGGACCACGGCCCCCCGATCGCGCGGATCGGCCTCGACTTCCTCGCCTCGATCGAACCGGGGCCGGCGCTGCGCGGGATGGTCGACGGGCTGCTCCGCGATCCGCCGCCCGGGGTCGAGGTCGGGCGGGTGCACATGAACGGCCAGCCGGTGACCGCCGTGAACGTCGCCCTCGACGACGGCCTCGCCACCACGATCTACGCCGACCTCTCCGGCGACCGATGGCTCGTCGCCGGCGACCAGGACCGGCTCGGCGTCGCGATGACCGGCGGCCCGCAGCGCGCGCTCGTCGAGTCGTCGTCCTGGACCGGGTTCTCGTCCCGGCTGAAGAGCCGCGGGAACGTCCTGTTCGCGTTCGCCGACGTGGCGAAAGGGCTCGGCATCGTCCGGAACTGCATCCCGCCGATCCTGCTGGAGGAGGCGTCGATCCTCGGCGTCGACGGGCTGACCGGCGTCGGACTCGGCGTGTCGATGACCGGCGGCGGGGTCCGGGAGTCGGTCCTGCTCGGGTTCGACGGCGACCCGCAGGGCGTCCTCTCCCTGCTCGACGCGTTCGGCGGCGGCTTCCCGGCCCTCGCCGACGCCCCGGCCGACACGACCGCGTTCGTCGGGGCGCGGTTCGACGCGACGACGCTCCTGGCGCGGGTCGAGACGCTCCTGCAGCGGATCGCGCCGCGGCTCGACCGGTCGTTCCTCTCCGAGCTGCGGGTCGAGGGACCGGGCGGGCACGACCTCCTCCGGGAGGTCCTCCCGGCGATCGGGAGCGATCTGTCGGTCACCGTGTCGCCCCCTCGGAGCGGGCTCCTCCCCGACGTCGTCTTCTCCGTCGGCGTGCGCGACCCCGAGAAGTTCGACCGCCTGCTCGGGACGGCGCGGTCGATGGCCGCGTCGGAGGGCGGCGCGCGCATCAAGCCGCTGCCGCTCCGGGACGGGCCGCCGGGGTTCGTGGTCGAACTCGACGACGCGCCGGTCCAGCCGTCGTTCGTGGTGCGCGGCGACCGGCTGTACGGGTCGGTCAGTCCGCTGTCTCTGAAGGGGTATCTCCACCGTCACCTCGACGCGCCGGACCGGCGGACGCTCTCCTCGTCCGACGGCGAGCTCCTGTCGGTCGTCGACCTCGTCACCGGCGGCCGGACCGACCTGCCGACCCTCCTCGTCGCGCTCGACCTCGAGCGTTCCATCCCGTACCTGTACGACACGTTCGCCCCGTTCCTGCCGACCGCGCTCGCCGAGAGCGGCGTCGACCTCGACGCGGCGCTGCTGCCCCTCTCCGACTCGCTGCAGCCGCACTTCACCGGCGTCGCGGTCGCGGTCTCGCGCGGCGACGAAGGGGTCTCGATCGACCTGTTCACTCCGACCGGCGTCCTGACGCTCGGCGCGGCGGCCGCCGCCCTCGACGAGATGTCGCGGAGCGGCCGGGTCGCGCGGAGCAGCGTGAGGGCGGAGGTCCGGCGGGAGGGGGAGCCGGACTGAGGCCGACGGGCGGGCCGGGGGGCCCCGCGCGCGGCTCCCGGCCCCCCGCGACGGCCCCTCTCCCTCGGCGGGAAACCGCTCCCGGGGACTTGACAAGGTCCGATTCTAGACCTAGTCTAATCCCCATGACGTTCGACGCCGCCAAGCTCCTCCGGTCCCACGGCATCCAGGCCTCGGCCCATCGGGTCGCCGTCGCCGAGTACGTGCTCGCGACCGGCGACCATCCGTCGGCGGACCTGGTCTGGAAGACGGTGGCGGCGACCTTCCCGCAGATCTCCCGGGCGACGGTCTACAACACGCTCAACCTGTTCGTGGAGAAGGGGCTGCTCCGGCAGCTCGTGCTCGCGGAGGGGAAGGTCGTGTTCGATCCGAACACCGAGGCCCACCACCACTTCGTGGACGAGGAGAGCGGCGAGATCACGGACGTCCCGTGGGAGGCGCTCGACGTCCGTCGCGTCGACGAGCTGACCGACCTCGAGGTGAGCGAGTACCAGGTCGTCCTGCGGGGACGCCGCCGGCCCTGACCCCTTTTTTTTGAACAGACTTTAGACTAAGTCCAACTCTGGAGAGCATCGATATGAGCACCGTCGGACGCCCGTTCCCCTCCTTCCGCCTCCCCGCCTGCGTGTCGCGCGAACCGGGGTGCGAGTTCGCGGACGTGTCGTCGGACTCCGACCCCGGGAAGTGGAAGGTGATCTTCTTCTGGCCGATGGACTTCACGTTCGTCTGCCCGACCGAGATCGCCGAGTTCGGCACGCGCCACGCCGAGTTCGCCGAGCGAGACGCCGTCGTCTACGGGGTCTCCACCGACTCGCGGTACGTCCACCTCGCGTGGCGCGAGCAGCACCCGGCGCTGAAGGACCTTCCGTTCCCGATGCTCGCCGACGTGAAGCGAGAGCTCTCGGAGGCGCTCGGCATCCTCGACCCGAACGAGGGGGTCCCGCTCCGCGCGACGTACGTCGTCGACCCGGAGGGGACGATCCGCTTCGTGTCGGTGAACGACCTCTCGGTCGGCCGGAACGTCGGCGAGGTCCTCCGCGTCCTCGACGCCCTCCGGACCGGCGGGCTCACGCCGTGCGGCTGGTCGGCCGGCGAGCCGACGCTCACGCCGTGAACCGGGTCGATCGAACCGAACCACTCGAACTCGAACGTCCGGGAAGGCCCGGGCCCACGCCTGACGGAGAGAAGACCATGAACGGCACCCTCGCCTCGAAGCTCCCCTATTCGACCCCCAGCCCGCTCGCCGAGGCGGACCGCGATCGGGTCGTCGACGCCCTGAACCAGCTCCTCGCCGACGGCCTCGACCTCCACGCCCGTCTCAAGATGGCGCACTGGAACGTCCGCGGCCCGCTCTTCCCGACGCTCCACCCGCTGTTCGAGGAGCTCGCCGACGGGCTCGCGCTCCACAACGACGCCGTCGCGGAGCGCGCGGTGACGCTCGGCGGCCTCGCCCGCGGCGGCCTTCGGACGGTGACCGCCGAGTCGAGCCTCGGCGCCGAGCGCCCCGACGTGACGAAGGACCTCGAGGTGGTCCGCGTCGTCGCCGGCGACCTCGAGACCTACCTGACCGGCGTCCGCGCCGGTCGGTCGATCGCCGATGGCGCGGGGGACACCGACTCGGCCGACCTCCTGACCGCGATCGTCACCGAGTTCGAGAAGCACGCCTGGTTCCTGCGGGCCACGCTCGGCGAGTGACCGGCGCCCGGTCGGAGACGAAGGAACGCGGCCCCCGGATCGAGCCGATCCGGGGGCCGCGTTCGTCGTGTTGGAGCCAGGGATGAGATTCGAACTCACAACATCCGCTTTACGAAAGCGGTGCTCTACCGTTGAGCTACCCTGGCCCGTGTCGTTCCACGTTCGGCCGAGCCGACCCTTTTAGCAGACCGTTCGGGGCGGGGGAAGTCCCGGCGCCGCCGATTCGGCCGGCCTCCGATGCCCTCGCCGCTCCCGCCGCCCTCGCCGCCGAACCGAGCGGATGACCGACCGGATGACCGACCGGGCGATCAGGCCTCGGTGTGGGGGATCGGGTCGACGACGACCTCCTTCGGCAGCATCCCGGCCTCGGCGCCGCGCGTGAGGAGCTGCTTCACCCCCTCGCGACCGTCGTCGCCGAGGTCGAGCGTGAACTTGTTGACGTACATCCCGACGAACCGGTCGTTCGTCCAGTCGTCGATGCCGCGGCCGAACTGCTTCGCGTACTCGAGCGCCTCGGTCCGGTTCTCGAGCCCCCAATCGATCGAGCGGTTCAGGACGCGCTGGATCTTCAGCTGGACATCCTCGGGGAGGTCGCGGCGCACCGCGTTCACGCCGAGCGGCAGCGGCAGTCCGGTCTTCAGCTTCCACCACTCGCCGAGGTCCTCGACCTTGTAGATGCCGTAGTTCGCGAAGGTGATCTGCCCCTCGTGGATCAGGAGCCCGGTCTCGATCTTCTCGTCGACGATCGCGGGGAGGATCTCGTCGAACGGCATCACCTCGGTCTTCACGTCCGGCGCGTACAGCTTCAGCACCAGGAACGCGGTCGTCTTCTCGCCGGGGACGTGGACGACCGTCTCCGCGTCGAGCTCGTCCTCGATGAAGACGCGGTTCGACACGATCAGGGGGCCGTAGCCGTCCCCGACCGACGCGCCGCAGGACGTGAGCCGGTACCGGTCGGCGAGGAACGCGTACGCGTGGAGCGACAGCGCGGTGATGTCGAGCTCCTTCCGCTCGGCCCGCTCGTTCAGGGACTGGATGTCCTGGAGGACGTGCTCGAACTCGAGCCCTTCGGCGTCGACCTGGTCCTGCGCGAGGGCGCAGAACATGAACGCGTCGTCGGGGTCCGGGCTGTGGCCGAGGGTCAGCTTCATGACGGGCTTTCGAGGAGCAGGAGTTCCGGGATCGAACGGAAACCCGCGAGTCTAACGGCCCGTCCCGCGGGAATCGAGCGGAGAGCCGCCCCCCCGGGGAGAGAGCCCGCGTCGAGCCCTCAGGGGGCGATCGCGGCCTCGACCGGCTCGCCGCCGACCGCCCGCGTGAACGCCGCCTCGGCCCCCGCCAGGGCGGTTCGGAGCGCCCCCGCGTCGGCCGCCGCCGGAGCGAACAGGACGAACCGGAGAGACGTCGTCGCCTCGGTGACGCGCGTCCGCCGGGAGTCGCGGGTCGGGTTCCCGAACGGCCCGTCGTCGTCGCAGACCGCGATCCTGCCGGCGAGTCGGACCTCGGCGTCGTCGACCCCGCGGTACCCCTCGTCCGGCCGGCCGCGCCGGATCTCGACCTCTCCCCGGATGGCGTCGGCGTCGTACAGGCCGACCGGCAGGAGGAGGGTGAGCGAGACGAGGTTCGCCGCGTCGACGGCGCCGTTGACCGCGGGCATCGGCTTCCGCCGGAGCGCCCGCCGCAGCAACGCCTCGGACGACGGACGCGTCTTCGTCGGGTCGAGACCGATCGCGTGGTACAGCTCGCGCGCGGCGCGGACGCCGGGAATCGAACCGACGGCGAGGTCCTCGTACGCGGTCCGGAGCCGCGCGGCCTCGCGGTTCAGCGCGGCCGTCGTCCCGTCGTCCCGCGCCGGGACGCGGACCCGATCGAGCCGGAGCGTGCCGACCCGGAGCGCGTCGGCGAGCACGGGGTCGATCCTCACGCGGCGCCCGCCCCCGTCCGTCAGTTGGCCGAGCCGCCGGCCGATCCGTGGCCCGCGAGGAGCCGCGACACGCGCTCGCGTCCCTGCCGGCGCGCCAGGTGGCGGCGCACGAGCTCGAGCCGCTCGACGAGGTCGTTCGCCTCGAGCATCCGCTGCTTCTCTTCGGAGGAGAACCGGCACGTCGCGGCGAGGCGACCGGGGATCTCCTCCAGCCCGCCGCCCAACGCCTCGAGCCCGGCGCCCGGCTCGACCGGACCGCCCGCCCTGCCCGCGTCCTCGCGGAGGCGTTCGTCGATCTCGGCCACGATCTCGGCCAGCCGGGCCGGATCCGACACCGCCTCGTCGAGGTCGTCGACGCGCGCCAGTCGGTACGGCATCTCGCGCACCACCTCGAGGAGGCGGACCCGCGCGACGCCGTGCAGGACGACGTCCGACGTCCCGTCCGGCCGCCGCCGCGCCGCGGCGATCCGCCCCACCCCGAGGCACGGATGGACCCGCGGGTTCGCGTGGTACGCCTCGCGCCACCCCGGCTGGAACCGCGGGAGCGCGATCAGCCGCTCGCCGTCCTGCGCGTCCTCGAGGAGCTGGCGATAGCGCGGCTCGAACACGTACAGGGGGAACATCTCGCCCGGGAGGAGGGTCACCTCCGGCAGCGGGAAGAGCGGCACGAGGCCGGTCGGAGAGGCGTCGGCGAAGGGCGAGATGGTCACCTCGGTGGGGAGTCCGCGGCCGGCGAGGTCACGGGTCGGAGCAGTCGCGCTGGAAGCCGCAGGTCGGGCAGATCAGGCGGCAGTGGAAGTCGTACATCGAGCCGCGACAGATGTCGCAGACGACGCCCGCGGGCGCGGTCGCCGAGGGCTCGGGCTCGGCCGGGGGGAGATCGTCGGGGGACGGGAAGGGCTCGTTCACCGGATTCCTCCTCGAGACGTCTCGGGATAGCAGTTCGCCCCCCCTCCGCGCAAGCACGACGCGACGCCGACGAGCTGCTACCATCCCCGGTCCTCCTCCGTCCGAAAGAGGATCCTCCATGAAGACGCACCTCCTCGTCCTCCCGCTCGTCGCCTCGCTCTCTCCGCTCGCGGCGGCCCAGCTCGAGGTCGGCGCCGAGGCCCCGACCTTCACGCCGACCGAGTGGATCCACGCCGCGCCGGTCGACCTCGGGTCGCTCCGCGGCCAGGTCGTCGCGATCGCGTTCGTGCGCCTGGAGAAGGACGACAACCTCTTCTGGCTCGAGGAGTGGGACACGCTCCGTCGCCGGTTCGCGCTCGACCCCGTGACGTTCCTCGCGGTGACGAACGAGTCGCCCGCGTACGTCCGCGAGACGTGCGAGACCGAACGGATCGAGACCCCGTTCGTCATCGACCCGGGGGACGAGGCCGCGAAGGCGTTCGACGTTCAGCTCCACCCGTCCGTCATGATCGTCACGCCGGCCGGGACGATCGGCTTCCACGGCCAGCCGGGGAGCCCGCAGGAGATCGGCGACGCGATCGTCGAGCGCCTCGACGGGGCGACGCCGTATCCCGAGCTCGGTCGGAAGTCGAACGGCGTCGCGCGCCTGCTCGACAAGGGAGAGCTGAAGAAGGCGGTCGACCTGATCCCGAAGCTCCTCCCGCGGCTGAAGGAGGACGACCCGGATCGGCGGCGGCTCGCGGACGTCGAGGTCCTGATCGCCGAGCGGACCGCGCGGCTGAAGCGGGTGGCCGACGACGCGATCGAGGCGGAGGACTGGCCGCGGGCGGTCACGGCGCTCACGCGTCTCGCCGACGAGCACGCGGGGCTCGACGGCGCGGAGGGCGCGAAGGAGCGGATCGAGGAGCTCCGCGCGGACGAGGAGTTCGCCCGCGAGATCGCGGCGGCGATCGACTTCGCGCGGGCGAACCGGTACGAGCGCGAGCGGAACTGGCGCGCCGCGTTCAAGGCGTACGACACCTTGGCGAAGGTCCACGCCGACACGAAGGCGGGCGCGCGGGCGAAGGAGCTGGCGACGTTCCTCGAGGGGCGGGCGAAGCGCTGACCGCGGGCCGGGAGTCTGCGCCACGGGTCGTCGAGGAGCGAGGTGAAGCGATCGCGCCCGAGATCGAGGCGCGCAGGACGACCGCGCGTTCGGTGGGCTCCGAACTCCGTGCGACGCGGAGACCGGTCGCGAGGCCCGGCCAGTCCGTTGAAGAACTGCCGTGGGTGCGAGGCGAACTCCCTCTCGCTGCTTTCGCAGAGAGCAGCGAGAGGGAGCCGCCGCAGCCCCGCATGACCTCTTCAACGAGCTGCCACCCGGCAGCCGCTTTCGCGGAAAGCGGCGGGAGGGATTCGCCGCCGCCCCGACGACCCGTGTCGCGGTCTCCTAGTACGGCCGGCGGACGACCGAGAACCCGCCGTCGACGACGAGCGACGCGCCGGTCACCCAGCACGCGTCCTCGGACGCGAGG
>JAUIEL010000894.1 GCA_030428825.1 bacterium | reverse complement strand
GCGCGGACCGAGAGAGCCTCGCGGAACTCGGAGGGGACCCCGGTTCCCGCCGGGGTCGGGCCGCACGGGACGGGTGAGCCCCCCGGACGCAGAAGTCGATCGAACGAGGCACGGAGGATCCGCCGATGTCCCGCGCCGCCCCCCCTCGTCGCCGCTCTCGCCCTCCTGCTGGCGAGGAACACGGCCGCGCTCGCGCTCGTCCCGTAGGGCGGCCGGGGACCCGCGCGGCCCGACGGGTGGGATGGTCGCCGACCGATCCATCCGGGCGTACGATGCGCCCCGCCGCGCCACGTCCGTCCGGAGAGACCAAGGGATGCCGACCTCAGACCGCGCCTCGTTTCGTGCGCCGATCCTCCTTCTCGCGCTCGCCGCCTCGTCGTCGGCGCAGACCGGGTTCGGTCCCTCGTTCGACACCGTCCGGCCGCTCGCGGTGACCGTCCGGGAGGACGGCCGCCGGATCGCGGTCGGGGAGGTCGTCGTCGGCGTCCGATCGTCGGCCGACCGCGGCCGCGTCGTCGCCGCGATGGAGGCGGGCGGGGCGAAGCTGCTCGGCCAACTCCCCTCGGTGCGGGCGGTCTGGTTCCAGGTCCCGGAGGGCGAGGAGGCGGCGTGGATCCGGGCGGCGGCGGCGATCGATGGCGTGACGTACGCGGAGCCGAACCTCGTCGGAGAGGGGGGCGGGGCGGCGGCGCCGGACGACCCGAACTTCCCGCGACAGTGGCACCTCCACAACACCGGAGGGGGCGGCGCGAAGGCCGGCGCCGACATCGACGCGCTCGCCGCGTGGGGCATCCAGACGGGGAGCCCCGACGTCGTGATCGCGGTGCTCGACGGCGGCATCGACGCCTCCCACCCGGAGTTCGCGGGGCGGGTCCTCCCGGGCTTCGACTTCGTCGACGAGAGCTGCACGCCGACCGTCGACACGAAGCACGGCATGCTCGCGGCCGGGCTGCTCGCCGCGAGCGGCGACAACGCCTTCCAGATCTCCGGCGTCGACCGGGGCGGGTCGATCCTCCCGATCCGCGTCCTCCGGCAGACGCCGGGAGGAGGGACGTTCGGTTCGACGACCGACGTGTCGCAGGCGATCGCCTACGCCGTGAATCGGCTCGAGTCGCTGTCGGGTCACGCTCTTCACCTGCCGCCGTGCGCGGCGCACCCTCCGGCGGACGTCCTCTCGATGTCGCTCTGGAACTTCGGGGCGAGCCAGCTGATGCAGGACGCGCTCGGGCTCGCGCACGACGCGGGCGCGGTCCTCGTCGCCGCGGCGGGGAACGGCGGGGTCGGGAGCGCCGACCAGTCGTACCCCGGCGCCAGCCCCCTCACCCTCTCGATCGGCGGGACGGACGCGAACGACCAACGCGCGGGCTGGTCCGGGACCGGCGCGACGCTCGACTTCGTGGCGCCCGGACAGTCGCTCCTGACGATCGATCCCGATCCCGGCTCGGGGTCGAACGACGCCAAGGTGTTCAGCATGACCTCGGCGGCGACGCCGGTCGCGGCGGGGATCGTCGCGCTCCTCCTCGCGCAGAACCCGTGGTTGACGCCGGAACAGGTCCACGACCTGCTCGTGGCCGGGGCGGAGGACGAGGTCGGACCGCCGGGACAGGACCCGTCCGGGTGGGACCCGTTCTACGGTCACGGGCGCCTGAACGCGTACGAGTCCCTGCGCGCGCTCTGCGGCTGCACCGAGCACGAGGAGTTCCTGTCGAGCCCGCAGACGATCTCGGTCGCGTCGGGCGGCGCGCAGCTCTACCGGACGGACGTCGGGCCGGGGTTCGCGGGCGCGCCGTACGTCGTACTCGGGACGACGAGCGGGACGTCGCCCGGACTCGTCGTCGACGGGCTCGCGGTCCCGTTGAACTTCGACGCGTACACCGACTACCTGCTGAACTTCCCGAACACCGCCATCGTCCCGTCCCCGTCGGTCCTCGACGCGGCCGGCCGGGCGGAGGCGCTCGGAGACGTTCCCGCCGGCGCGTACGGAGCGTTGGTCGGGACGACGTTCCATCACGCGGCGCTCGTCTACGACGGTCAGGGGACGCTGCAGCACGTCACGAACGTCGCCGCGCTCACGCTCGTCCCGTAGGG
>JAUIEL010000147.1 GCA_030428825.1 bacterium | reverse complement strand
CCGGGACCTCGGGGAGCGGACCGACGCGATCGGCGAGGAGGTCGACGGGGCGCGCGAACGCGGGGACGGAGAGCGCCGCCGGCAGCAGCCGCTCGAGCGGGACGACGAGCACGACGAGGGCGGCGGCGAAGAGCGGGGCGGTCAGGCGGAGACGCGCTCGGAGGACGACGAACGCCATCAGCGCGACGGCGAGCACGCACGCCGACACGAGGCCGCGCTCGAGCATCCAGCGCAGCAGCCCGTCCGCGAGACGATTCCAGACCTCGACGGTCAACCGACGGTCACTCCTCGGCGTCCTCCCGCTCCTTGGCGGCGATCAGCTCCTTCAGCTCGGCGAGCTCGTCCGCGCTGAGCCGGCTCTGTCTCACCATGTAGGCGAGCAGCGGGCCGACCGTCCCCGCGGTCGCCCCGTCGAGCAGGGCGTCCGCTTCGTCGCGCAGCACCGTGAGCGCCGACTCGGTCGGAGAATACAGGAAGCTGTTCCCGACGCGGGTGGTCCGGAGAAACCCCTTCTCCACCAGCCGCCGCAGGAGCGTCTTGACGGTGCTCGTCGACCAGCCGTCGGACGCCGCCAGCGCCTCGACCGCGTCGCGGGCGGCGCACTCGCCGCGCTCGTGGACGACCTTCCAGACCTTCCGCTCGGCCTTCGTCGGGGTGTCGGACGGGGATCGGCTCATCGGGACCTCCGGCTTCGTCTACGGCCGTAGACGATCATACCCGGACGTCAACGGACGCGGGCGCCGCCGGTTCGGGGAAAGCGCGGGAATCCGTCCCGGTCCCGGGTCGGACCCGAGCTCCTCCTCCCGTCCGCAGGCCACGGAGACGGGCGGACCGCGGCCGCGAAGTCCGACGACGAAACCCGAGATTCGACGGTTACGGCCGGCTCGCTCGCGTGACTTCGATGCGCGGAGTCGGGACACGAGGAGCGAGAGGAATGGCCGAGTCGCACTGCCGGGAATGCGGGCGTCCGCTGGGCGCCGACACGAACGGGGCTCCGCCGGACGAGAACGGTGACCCGCTCTGCGCGAACTGCCGAGCGAGACCGGACGGACAGGGGGAGCGCCCCCCGCTCGTCCTCGCCTTCGACAGCTACCACGACGGCTGGTTCCACTTCCGCTGCCCCAAGCGGCATTGCCGCCGACCGCTCCGGGTCCGACAGGTCGTGCCCGACGAGATCCTCGTCTGCCCTCGCCGGCGGTGCCGGGCCGAGATGCGGCTCATCACCCGCGAGCAACGCGCCGCGCTCCGCCGGCAGCGGCGCGAACGGGAGGAGGAGTCGCGCCGACTCCTCGAGAACCACGGCGCCTCCGTCCCCGACCAGATCGCGGTCCTGGGCCGGCCGCAGTCGGGGAAGACCGTCTACCTGTCGGTGCTGTACCAGAACCTCTGGCGCGGCGCCGGCGACCTCCGCGCGTGCTCGACGGATGGAGAGAGCCACCGCACGCTGCTGGAGCAGTACGCGTCGATGACCCGCGGCGAGTGGCCGGAGGGCGGTCAGGGGACGCTCGACGTGCGCCGGCTCGACTGGTCGATCGAGTACGGCGACGCGACGCTGCACCTCTCCACGATGGACTATCCCGGGGAGGTCTATCGAAAGGTCTTCTACGAGAAGCGCCTCGACCAGCCCGAGTGCGTGACGCTGTTCCGGCAGGTCGAGTCCGCCATGGCGGTGATGCTGCTGCTCGATCCGATGCAGGCGCTCGCGGACGAGCTCGACATCGTCGACCTCGAGTACTCGTGCGTCCAGGTCGTCGAGCACCTGCGCACGAAAGGGCTCGAGAGGAACTTCGTCGTCGTGCTCACGAAGCGCGACCAGAACGCGGCGCTGCTCGCGCGGCACGGCGGTCCGAGGGCGTTCCTGCGCAAGCGCCTCCCGAGGCTCGCGACGGCGGTGCCGGCGGTCCCGGTCCTCAGCCTCTGCGCGATGCCCGAGGCGAGGGACGCGCACGGCGCCGTCCGGCGGAACGCGGAGCGACAGACGATCCCGCGGCCGCTTCCCGGCGGCGAGCCCCAGGTCCTCGTCCCGCTACGGAGGCTCCTCGAGGGGATCGATCCGGACCACCTCGAGTTCCTGTCGGGTCCGAACCGGCGGTGAGGGAACGGTCCATGCCTCGCTCCTGGCACCTGTTCGGAAACGACGGCCGACGCTACCGGACCCTCGACCACTCGCCGGATCTCGATCCGGGCGTGGCCACCCGGCTCGAGCGGTTCTCCTGGGGGCAGGCCCGGAGCGCCGACTACCTCGGCACGCTCGATCACGAACCGGCCCTCTGGGTCGAACCGCTCGGCGACGGCCGCCACGCGGTGACGCGCGTGCTCCAGGGCGACCAGGACGCGGCGGGGCGCTGGTCGCAGGCGTTCCTGACCCTCGTCGTGCCGAGCGACGAGTGGGCGGACTCGATCTCGACGTCGCTCACGCGGTTCTGCGGCGACGCGCGGGCGTGGCGCGTGACCGATCGGATCGCGGTCACCGCGACGCGAGGCGGCGACCCGCCGGAGCCGGGGTCGCGCGCGTTCGAGCCGGATCAGGTGTCGGAGCTGCTCCGCCGGGCGCTCGACGGCGGCGACCCGCTGGTCGTCGACCCGGGCCTGCTGACGCTCGCCGACTGCGAGGAGGCGTTTCGCCGGCTCGCGGCCCGAGACCGGCTTCGCTGCGGCTTCGCCTTCCGCGCCGTGTCCGACGCGCTGGGCGTGACGATGACGGTGCTCGACCCGCGCTTCACCACCCGGCCGAGCCCGAGAGGCCGGACCGTCCTGCGCCGCGACGGACGCGTCGACCGGGAGCCCGCGAAGCCGGCGTCCCTCCCGTACTCCGGCCCACCGGCGCGGCGCCCGGTCGATCACGGGACCGGTCCGCCGCGGCCGGCCGCCGCGACGGCGGGATTCCCCTCGACGTTCGTCGTCGCGGACGACGATCCCTCTCCCCGTTCCGACCGGAGGCCCCTGGCCATGACCCGACCCGTCGCGATCGCCTTCACCCTCCTGATGCTGATGATCGTCGTGAGCGGAGCGGCCACCTTCAGCCGCGTCGCCTCCGCGACCGGCGCCGTGATCCGGACCGCCGACCCGTTCGACGAGCCCTCCGCGCCGCCGGCCGAGACGAAGGACGACCTGCTGGTCCGGATCCGCGACGTGATCGACGGCGCGACCCAGCGGCTCGCCTCGCGCCAGGACGGACTCCAGGCGAACCTGCGCGACGTCGAGTCGCGGCTGAACGAACTGAGCGATCGGCTCGACCGCATGACGGAGCGGGCGGTCGAACAGTCCGCCGGGATCGAGGAACTCGCCGGCCGATCCGAGGAACAGGTGAATCGGCAAGCGAAGGCCGACGACCGCGCCGCGCGGCTCGCCGAGGGCCTCGCCGAGTCGTTGAACGGCGTCGCGGCGACGACGAAGGAGTACGAGGAGCGATTCACCACCATCGAGTCGACGCTGTCGAAGCTCGTCGACGATTTCGCCGAAGCGCGCGACGAGATGATCTCCAGAGGCGATGTCGGTCGACGGATGATCCAGGTCGAGGAGAAGGTGACCCAGCTCGACAGACTGCTGAAGGACCACGTCGAGAAGGTCGAGAAGCTCGTGGCGAAGCACGTCGCGGCCCTCGAGAGGAACCGATGATCCGCCTCGAATGTCCCCACTGCGCCGCCCAGCACCTCGTCCACGAGCGAAGGGCGAGCCAGGGCATCGAGTGTCGCTGCGGGACGGCGCTCGGGACCGACGCCGTCGCGGAGGCGCGGCCGAGCCTCCGCGACCTGCGCCCCGACCTCCCGGCGCCCGTCCCCGTCGCGGTCCCCCGAGCCGCCGACCGGACTCCGTTCGTCGTCGGCGTCGCCGCGGTCCTCCTGATCGCGGGGTGGCTCGGCATCGTCGCGTACCAGAACCGGGCGCGCGCCGTGACGCCCGGCCCCCTCGTCGACCCGAACGACGGGCCGGGACTGCGCGCGGTGCTGCCGAGGGTGGTCGCCGGGTTCGAGATCGCCGAACGCGGGGCCGACCGGCCGCGCTTCGCCGTCCTGTCGCACGGAACCGGCGCCGTCGTCTCCCCCGACGGACGGGTCCTCACGAACCTCCACCTGATCCGAGACATCGCGCGGCTGCAGAACATCGCCCACGACGACTCCACGTTCGAGTGGTTCACCCGGAACGTGATCCTGAAGCGGTACGCGGCCGCGATCCGCGCGGAGCTCCGGCGGGCGCCCCGCACGGCCGGCTTCGGCGGCGACCCGATCGACCCGACCGGGCTGGAGGCGATGCGGCGGGCCGCCGAAGCGGAGGATCCTGACCTGATCCAGCGGTGCACGACCGAGCTGCGCCGGTCGTTCGTCGCGCTCACGCCGAAGATCTGGGTCCTCTGCGACGGCCGGCCCGAGGCGCTCGAGGCGAAGCCGATCCTCGTCCCCGACGGCGACGCGTGGGACGTCGCGATCCTCGGGTGCGGGGTCCGCTTCGACCGGTTCCTGCACCTGCGACGGTCCCGCGACGCGGCGGGACCCACCGTGCGGGCGCTCGGCCGGCCGGGAACCGCCGACCCCCCGCCGTCGGGGGTCGAGCCGCTCGAGCGTCTCGTGGCGCGGCACGCCCACCTCCGCGACGCGTTCGGGGACCAGGGCGGCCGGCTCACCGTCACGCACGGCGAGCTTCGCCGGTTCCGGAGGAGCCGAGCGCACGACGGCACCCGCCTCGCGACGATCGATCACGGGGCGCAGCTCGCGCCGGACGGACGAGGCGGTCTGCTCCTGGACGACGACGCCGCCGTCGTCGGAATCGTGGCCCTCCTCGGCGAGGACCGCCCCGCGCTGTCGGTGCCGGACCTCTTCGACGCGCTCTCTCCCTACCTCCCCGCGATCTCGTGGACCGAGTGATCCTCGAAGGCGCGCCTCCGGAGGGTCTCGGTGGACCCGAGGCGCCTTCGCCGGGCGCCGGCCGCGTCAGAACCCCGCGTCGATCGCCGCCCTCAGCTTCCGCAGCACCGGCGCGGACCCGAGGGGGCCGGCGAGCGCCCGGTCGAGGAGCCGCGTCGCGTCGTCGACCCGGCCCTCGAGGTGGAGCGCCTCGACCTTCGCCGCGATCCAGTTCGGGTCGTGCTCGAACGCCGGGTTCCCCGCGCGCGCCTCTTCCAGGATCGCGAGCGCCCGACCGATCTCGCCGGTCCAGTTCAGCATCCCGGCGAAGCCGCTCCACATCCCCATCCACTCCGGGTCGGTCCGGGAGTCGCCCGCGAACGCCCGGATCGCGTCCCGGAACCGCGCCTCCGCCCGCTCGATCTCGCCGGCGAACACCCGGAGCACCGCGTCGTTGTACGCGACGAGGAAGTAGTCGGCGTCGCACTCCTTCGCCCGCGCCAGCGCCTCCTCCGCCGCCTCGCGCTCGCGCTCGAACGCCGCCGCCGCGTCCGGGTCGTCGCTCCGCGCGTGCCGGATCGCCGCCTTGGCGTGCGCGGCCGCGAGGTTGTTCCAACCGACGACGTCGCCGGGCTCCATCCTCACGTACCGCTCGAAGTACGCGACCGCCGACTCGAACCGCTCCTTCTGCATGTCGAAGTCGCCGAGCCGCTTCTTCACGTCCGCCCGGCTGCGGACACGGTCGTACCGCGCGAACGCCTCCTCCGCCGCGTCGACGTGACCGAGCCGATGGTGGACGCCGCCGAGCGCGTACCACGCCTCGACGTACCCCTCGTCGAGCTCGAGCGCGCGCTCGGTCCACACGAGCGCCCGGTCGAGCTCGCGCCGGGTCTGGTGCATCAGGCCTCGGTAGTACGCCTCGCGCGCGCTCGTCACCGGTCCGGACGGCACCTCCTCCACCGGCGCGCCGCGCTCGATCGAACGAGCGAGGAGGAGGCCGGCCGCCGCGCCGGCCGGGTCGTCCCCGTCCTCGAGCAGACGCTCGAAGTCGCTCGCCGCGTCGCCCCATCGCTTCTCGCGCAGCGCGAGCTCGGCCCGCTCGTATCGCACGGCGGCGTGCCCGGGCCGGCGCTCGAGCTCCTCGTCCATGCGGTCGCGCGCGGTCGCGAGCGCGTCCTCGTTCAGCGCGGTGATCACCGCGTCGTGCGCCTGTTCGCGCGCGCGCACCGCCTCCCCGCGTAGCCCCCAGCCGAGGAATCCGAGCGCGAGCGCGGCCGCCGCCAGCAGGAAGACGAGCGACACGCGCCGCCGCCGCGTCCGCCTCACGATCCGGGTGAGCGTCCCGACCGCGACCGCCTCGATCGGCTCGCCGTCCACGTAGCGGGCGAGATCGGCGGCGAGCGCGGCGCCGTCGGCGTAGCGCCGGGCCGGGTCCTTCTCGAGGCACTTCAGGACGACCGTCTCGAGGTCCCGATCGATCCGCGCGTCGAGGCGGCGTGGCGGCGGAGGCTCGTCCTCGAGGATCGACGTCATCAACCGCTCCGGCGTCGGCGCGTCGAACGGCCGCCGGCCCGTGACCGCCTCGTACAGGACCGCGCCGAGCGCGTAGACGTCCGCCTGCGGCGTCGCCCCCCCGCCGGAGAACTGCTCGGGGCTCATGTAGTACGGGGTGCCGAGCGTGGTCCCGGTCCGGGTCAGCGCCGCCGCGGAGAGGTCGCGCGCCAGTCCGAAGTCGGCGAGGACGACCCGCCCGTCGTCGGCGAGGAGGATGTTCGACGGCTTGACGTCGCGGTGGACGATCCCCTCCGCGTGCGCCGCGCCGAGCCCGCGGGCCGCGTCGCGCGCCGCCCCGACCGCCGCCCTCCGGAAGTCCGACGCGAACGTCGGCGGCAGCCCGGCCGGCTCGAGCCGTCGGGCGAGGACCCGCTCGAGGTCGGTCCCCTCGACGTACTCCATGGCGAGGAAGTGGAGCCCCCGGTCCTCGCCGACCACGAAGACGCGGACGAGGTTCGGGTGCGCGAGGCGGCCGAGGAGCGCGGCCTCGCGCTGGAACCGGAGGATCCGGTCGGCGTCGGCGCCCGCCTCCTGCGTCAGGACCTTCAACGCAACGTCGCGCGCGAGCGAGAGTTGCCGCGCCAGGTAGACGACGCCCATCCCGCCGCGGCCGAGCTCGCGACGGATCTTGAAGTCGCCGAGGATGCGGGGCGCGGCGGGCGGCGGCATGACGGGAGCATAAGAGGTATACTCCGGCCTCGTCGTTCGGAGCTTCCCCCCGGTCTTCCCCGTGTCCGTCCGGCCCGTCCCGGAGGGGAAGGAGGGAACTCGTCATGCTGCTGCCCCGTCTCACGCCGCCGCTCGCGGCGCTCGTCGTCGTCGTGCTCTCGGCGCTCCTCGCGCCGCGGGCCGACGCCCAGTTCGGAATCCCGGCCGGGGTGAACCTCGGCATCGGCGTCGCCCCCGACGTCGTCACCGGCGTGGCGACCGCCGACCTCGACGCCGACGGTCTCGGCGACATCGTCGGCGTCGACTCCGCGAACCCCGGCAACGTCGGGCTCGCCCTCGGCCTCGGCGGAGGCGCGTACGCCGTCCAGGCGGTCGTCCCGGGCGGGATCACCGGGTCGCCGACCGGCCTCGCGACGCCTCAGCTCGCGGACTTCGACGGCGACGGCTTCCTCGACCTCGTCGCGTCGGGGACCGATTCGAGCTCGACGAACACCGCGCTCCACGTCTACCGCGGGATCCCCGGCGCGGGGACGTACACGTTCTCCCTGCAGGCCGTCCTGCCGGTCGCGGCGCTCCCGGGCGAGGTGACCGGCGTCCGCACGACCGACTTCACCGCCGACGGGCTGATCGACGTGCTCGCCACGAACACGTCCGCGGTCGCGACCAGCCGCGTCGTCGGGCTGCGGCGGAACCTCGGCGGGTTCGTGTTCGGACCGATGACGTCACAGACGACGGCGACCGGCGCCGCCGACATCGACGTCTGCGTCGACTTCAACAACGACCAGCTGAAGGACCTCGTGATCTGCCGGCCGATCTCCCCGACCGGCCTGCCGGGGTTCGTCGACCTGTACGCCGGCGTCGGCAACGGCCCGTTCAACCCGACCCCGCCGTTCATCCCGACCCAGCCGTCGATCTCGCTGCAGATGCCGAACGGCTACTCGCCGATCGACGTGCACTTCCTCGAATGCGACCAGAAGGCGGGGTACGACCTGGCGATCGCCGTCGACGGCCCGACGCCCGGGATCTTCCTGGTGCCGAACCTCGGCGCTCCGCCGTTCTACAGCGCGGTCGGGTTGGTGCAGCCGTTCGGCGTGACGAACGTGCCGGTCTCGATCCAGCGGGCCGAGTCGGTGTTCGACGGCGTCGAGGACCTCCTCGTCTACTCCCTCAACCCGACCGGACCGACCCTGAAGCCGGCGACCTTCGAGGTCCTCTCGATCAAGGACTGCGGCGCGGCGACGGTCTCGGTGACGAACGCCGGCGTGTCGAACACGTCGATCGTCGGGGTCGAGAAGGGGGCGCTGCAGGCGGTCGGGGACCAGGGGCTCGACGGGAAGCAGGAGGTGCTGCTCGTCGACCACTCGACCCCCGGCGGCTCGACGATCAACGTCTATCCGAACGTCACGCCGACCGAGTTCTCGCTCAGCCCGACCGTCCCGATGCTCGGGCAGGTGACGCCGATCCGGTTCTCGATCGAGATCCCGAACTTCCCCGGGCGGCCGTTCATGGTCCTCTTCTCGAGCCAGGGGACCCTCCCCGGCACGATGGCGGGGTTCGGGCTGGTCGTGCCGCTGAACGCGCCGTTCCACCCCTGGGTCCTCCAGGGGACGCTCTCCGCCGCGGGGAGCGGGTCGTTCCAGACCCCGGCGGTGACGTTCCCGAGCGCTCCGGTCACGTTCAGCCGGCAGATCGCGTCGTGCGTCGTGGTGCTGCAGACCCCGTCGGGGCCGCCGATCCACGTCACGAACCCGGCGATCCTGACCCTCCCCTGAACCGGACCGGTTCCGGGCGGGTTCGAATGGCGCGGGCCCGGGGGGTCGCTATAACCAGTCGGGACCAGAGTCCCAGTGGCCCCTTTCCCGTACCGGGGAGACCGAGCGAGAGATGCTGAGAAACCAGTCGATGGCCTACGGCGCGCCGGCGGACGCGATCGCCTTCCAGGCGTCCGAGGCGCGCGCCGCGTTCATCAAGAAGACCTACGCGCACCTGCTGGGGGCGATCGCCGCGTTCGCGCTCCTCTGCACCGTGTTCGTGAACTCGCCGATCGCGACGTTCATGATCAACGTCGCGCAGACCCGGTTCGGGTGGCTGATCGTGCTCGGCGCGTTCATGTTCGTCAGCCACGTCGCCAACAACTGGGCGATGAACGCGGTCGAACCGAAGAAGGCGTACCTCGGCCTCGGCCTGTACGTCGTGGCCCAGGCGGTGATCTTCACGCCGCTCCTGCTGATCGCGTCGTACTTCCAGCAGCAGACGGGCCAGCCGATCCTGATGAACGCCGCGATCCTGACGCTCGGCGCGTTCACGGCGATGACCGCGATCGTCTTCTTCACCGGCAAGGACTTCTCCTTCATGGGGTCGATCCTGAAGGTCGCCGGCTTCGTCGCGCTCGGCGTGATCGTCTGCAGCATGATCTTCGGGTTCAGCCTCGGGATCGTGTTCATGGGCGCGATGGCGCTCTTCGCGTGCGGGTCGGTCCTGTTCTCGACGTCGAACGTCCTCCACCACTACCGGCAGGGGATGCACGTCGCGGCCTCGCTCGCGCTGTTCGCCGGCATCGCGCTCCTGTTCTGGTACATCCTCCAGATCGTGATGTCGCTCACGAGCCGCGAGTAGCGCCCGGGAGTCCGACGCGCGCACCGAGGGCGCCGGCCGCGCAGCGCGGCCGGCGCCCTCTCGCGTCTCCGCCGTTCCGCCGGCCTCCGATTCAGTGCAGGAAGTCGATCGCCTCGGCGATCCGCTCGCGGGCGTCCGCCAGCGGGTCGCCGGCCAGCTCGACCTCGATCGGGCCGACCCCCGGCGCCACGTCGATCGTGCGACGCCGCTCCCCCTCCTCGACCAGCTCGAACGGGACCTGCGGGCCGCGGGGGCCGTCCAGGATCGTCGCGGTCAGCGTCCAGGCGCCGTCGGTCGGGAACCGGAGCGTCGCGCGGCCGTCCGCGCCGACCGTCCCCTTCGCGAACCCGCCGACGTCGAGCCGCGTCGCGATCAGCGTGAGCGTCTCGTTCGCCGCGAGCGCCGGCGGCGGCGCGAGGCGGACCTCGACCTCGATCGCCGGCTCGAGCCGCGCCACGAGGTCGTCGCCGACCGGCTCCGGCGCGGCCCAGCGATAGCCGTCCTTCTCGATCCGGAGTCCGGTCGGCGGTCGGTCGGTCGGCAGGAGCATCCGGTGCACGCCGGTCCCGCCGTCGGCGTCGTCCCAGTGATGGCGGACGCCGGGCCGGAGCGTGGCGGAGAGGCGGAACCCGGTCACCGGCCGCCCGTCGCCGTCGACGGCCCGGACGTCGACCCGCGCGAGCCGCCCGCGCAAGTCGATCTCCTCCGCCTCGGTGGTCTCTCCGGCGCGCACCTCGATCGGCACCTCGACGAGCGGATCGGTCCCGAGGTCCGGGACGAGCACGCGGAGGGACGCCGCGCCGGGAGGGACGGGGGCCGACGACCGGAACCGCCCCTCCGCGTCGACCTCCGCCACGATCCCCCCCTGCAGCAGGACGTCCTCCCACCCCTCGTCGCCGACCAGCCGGAGCTCGAGCCGTTCCGGCGCCTCGACGTCGAGCCGGACCGTCCCCTCGACCGCCCCACCCCGGACCATCACGACGCGCGCCGCCGCGCCCCCCCGAGCGACCGGGAACGATCGGGTCACGTAGCCGTCGACCGCGCAGATCACGACCGCCTCGTCGAACCGGTCGTCCACGACCAGCCGGAACCGTCCGTCCGCGTCGCTCTCGACCCCCGGACGCTCCGCGTCGTCCGGCGGCGCGAAGAACGCGCCGATCGCCGCGCACGCCACTCCCTGCAGCGGCGCGCCGTCCTCGTCGACGACGACCCCATGCACCTCCCAATCGGTCGCACAGGCGGGGAGCAGCAGACAGAGCAGACGTTCGAGCAGCTTGCGGGCGTCCATGGCGGCACCGGGTTTCCGTTCTCGGGGTGGGAAGCACCCGGGAACGCGCGATCGGCGCGGCGAAGCCGACAGGGAAGGGGGGGAAGCAACGAGAGCAGGAGAGAGCAAGGGAGAGCAGGGGAGAGGGCGCTGACGCGGAGGACCCATGCGGATGCGGGTCTTCGAGCCCTGGCCGTTCCCGAGGGCGCTATCCGCGGCGGGCGCGGATCCTGGCGGCGAGCTTCTCGGCGCGGGCGCGCGCCTCGTCCAGGGCGTCGGCGGGGAGGTCGAGGTCGAGGCGCGTCTCCTCGTCGGGGACTCGCAGGACGTGCTCGGCGGAGTCGGGACCGAGTCGGACGTCGGCTCGGGCCGGCGGGTCGCCGCGGAAGCGGACGCTCAGCGTCCACGGTCCGGTCGAGGGGAGGGAGAGGGCGGCGACGCCGTCCTCGTCGATCGCCACGGGATCGGGGTCCGGGCCGGGCCCGCCGTCGGTGGCGCGGAGATCGAGACGCTCTCCCTCCCGCAGCGCCGGCCTCGGCCGGAGACGCACCTCGACGCGCAGCGCCGGCTCGAGCCGCACGACCTGGCTCTCCTCGAGATCTCCGAGCGCCGCGCGCCGGAAGCCGTCGGCGCAGACGAAGGCGTCCCGGAGCGGGAATCCCTCGGGACGGCGGACGAGTCGGATCACGCCGTCCTCGTCGGCGTCCTCGAACGCCTCATCCGGATCGCCGAATTCGTCGACCACCGGGATCCAGAGGGTGAGGTCCGGGACCGGA
>JAUIEL010000146.1 GCA_030428825.1 bacterium | reverse complement strand
CCGCCGCGCGTTCTCGAGCTCGATCAGGACGTGCTCGCCGCCCGGATAGAGGAGCCGCCGGACGCCGATCGCGCGGCAGCGACGCTTCAGCGCGAACAGGACCGCGAGGTTCCGCGCCACCCGCGGGGGCGGGCCGAACCGGTCCTTCAACTCGGCCGTCATCTCCGCCAGCGTCGGTCCGTCCGCGCCGCCGAGCCGCCGCAGGAGCTCCATCCGCTGCCCGGCGTCCTCGACGTACTCGGCCGGGAGGAACGCCTCGACGCCGACGTCGACGTCGGTCTCGACCGGCTCCGGCGGCGGGCGCTTCCCCTGCGACTCCGCGACCGCCCGGCGGAGGAGCTGGACGAACAGGTCGTACCCGACCGCCGCGATGTGGCCGCTCTGGGTCGCGCCGAGGAGGTTCCCCGCCCCGCGAATCTCGAGGTCCTTGATCGCGATGTCGTAGCCGGCGCCGAGGTGGGAGAGCTCCTCGATCGCCTTCAGCCGCTTCTCGGAGACGTCGGGGAGCGGCTTCGGCGGGACGAGGAGGGTGCAGTACGCCTGCCGATCCGACCGGCCGACGCGCCCCCGGAGCTGGTGGAGGTCGGCGAGGCCGAACAGGTCCGGGCGGTCGATCAGCATCGTGTTCGCGTGGGGCAGGTCGAGCCCCGCCTCCACGATGCTGGTGGAGAGGAGGACGTCCGCCTCGCCGGCCGCGAACCGGCGCGTCGTCTCCTCGAGCGCCCCCTCCGGCATCTGTCCGTGCGCGATCGCGATCCGCGCGTTCGGGACGAGGTCGCCGAGGTAGGTCGCCAGCCGGTCGAGCGCGGCGACGCGGTTGTGGACGAAGAAGACCTGACCGCCGCGGCCGAGCTCGTGCCGGATCGAGCGCCGGATCAGCTCGTCGTCGAACCTCCGGATCTCCGTCTTCACCGGCCGCCGTCCGGGGGGCGGCGTGTCGAGCGAGGAGATGTCGCGCAGGCCGACCAGCGCCATGTGCAGCGTGCGCGGGATCGGGGTCGCGGTCAGCGTCAGGACGTCGACGGCGCGCCGGAGCTTCTTCAGCGCCTCCTTCGCCTTCACCCCGAACCGCTGCTCCTCGTCGACCACGACGAGGCCGAGCTCCTTGAACCGGACGTCCTTCGAGAGGAGGCGATGCGTGCCGATCACGATGTCGACCTTCCCCTCGACCAGCCCTTCCACGACCTCGCGCTGGTGCTTGCGGGTCCGGAACCGCGAGAGCGCCTCGACCCGGACCGGGTACGGCGCGAGCCGCTCCTGGAACGTGCGCGCGTGCTGCTCCGCGAGGAGCGTGGTCGGGACGAGCACCGCCGCCTGCCGCCCGCCGCAGACGACCCGGAACGCCGCGCGCACCGCCAGCTCGGTCTTGCCGAACCCGACGTCGCCGCAGAGGAGGCGGTCCATCGGCCGCGGCCCGCCGAGGTCGCCGTGGATCGCCTTCATCGCGCCGCGCTGGTCCGGCGTGTCCTCGTACGGGAACGACGCCTCGAAGTCGTCGATCAGCGGGTCGTCCATCGGGTGCGGCGGGCCGACGCGGACCTCCCGCGCCGCCTGCACCTCGAGCAGCTCGTCGGCGATCTCCTCGAGCGCCTTCTTCACCTTGGCGCGCTTGTTCGACCACGACTTCCCGCCGATCCGGTCGAGCTTCGGCGGCGCGCCCCCCGCGCCGACGTACCGCTGCACGAGGTCGATCTTGGAGGTCGGGAGGTAGAACGTCGTCCCCCCGTCGAACGCGAGGACGAGGAACTCCTCCTCCCCGAGGTCCCGCTTCATGCGGGTCGTCCCCTCGTACCGGGCGATCCCGTGCGTGACGTGGACGACGTGGTCGCCGGGCGTCAGCTCGAGGAGGTTCTGGATCGCCTTGGCCGGGATCGACGGGCGCCGGGGACGCGGGCGGACGAGGCGCGGCTTGCCGAGCAGCTCGAGGTGGTTCAGGTAGGCGACGCCCGCGTCGACGAGCTGGAACCCGGTGCGGAGGCGCCCCTTCCGCAACTTCAGGTCGGCGTCGAACAGCTCCTTCTCGCGCAGGACCTTGCCGATCCGGCGGACCTCGCCGTCGCTCTCCGCGAACACGACGACGCGCGGCGCGTTCCGGCGGAGCGTCGCCAGCGAGCGGTCGAGCTCGTCGACCCCGCCGCCGAGCCCCTGCACGGAGAGGGCGCGGAGGTTCCCGGACGCCGGCCCGTCGTCGACGGTGTCGCCGACGACGTCGAGCCCCGGCGCCCCCTCGATCCACGCCCGCGCGCGGCGGACGATCGGCCGCTCGACCTCGAGCGCGACCGCCACCTCCTCCAGGCGCTCCCGGATCCGGCGCGGCTCCAGCCGGACCACCAGCGCCTCCTCGTCGACGTGGTCGAACAGGAGCGACCGCGCCTCGGCCCGACGGAGTTCGGCCGGCGTGACCAGCGGGATCGTGACCTCCTCCCGCGCGCCGGTCGAGCGCTGCGACTCGAGGTCGAACGTCCGGATCGATTCGATCGAGTCGTCGAACAGCTCGACCCGAACCGGCTCGTGCTCGCCGAGCGGGTAGAGGTCCACGATGTCGCCGCGGACCGACAGCTCGGCCGGCGCGCCGACCATCGGGACCGGCGTGTAGCCGGCGTCGGCCAGGAGCGCCCGGAGCCGCGGGAGGTCGACCTCCTCGCCGACGCGGAGGACGAGCCGCCGGTCGGAGACGTCGTCCCGGGTCGGCAGCGGCTCGAGCAGGACCGGCGCGGCGACGACCGCGACCGTCCGCCGGCCGAGGTGTCCGATCCGCCGGAGGTGCGTCAGCCGCTCGGAGAGGTCGGCGCGTGCGTCCGGCGCGCTCAGGTCGTCCCCCTCCTGCGGGCGGAGGAGGAGCGTGCCGGTCTTCGGGGAGAGCGTCCGGACGTCGTCCTCGACCCCCTCGGCGTCGAGCAGGTCGGCCGTCACCGCGACGACCGGCCGCTCGCGCGCCAGGTGCCCGAGCACGAGCGCCCGCGCCGAGCCGTACAGCCCGCCGAGCGTCGCCCGCTCCGCCGCGGCGAGCCGCGACGCGACCGCGAGCGAGTCGTCGAGCGGGTCAGGCGTCCGCTTCGCCTGCGTCCGTCTCGTCATCGCTCTTCTTCAGGGCCCGGATCGCCTCCCGGGCGGCGCGCTGCTCCGCCTGCTTCTTGGTCGACCCCTTCCCGGACGGGAACGACCGCTCCCCGACGACCGCCTCGACGACGAACTCCTTCCGGTGATCCGGCCCGACGGTGTCGACGAGTCGGTAGGCGGGGGTCGTCCCGTACCGCTTCTGGATCGTCCGCTGCAGCACCGCCTTGTGGTTCTTCTCCTCGCGCCGGCGGGTCAGGCCGTCGAGGAGCGGCTCGAACTGCCGGAGCACGAACGCGCGGGCGGGTTCGAACCCGGCGTCGAGGTAGACCGCGCCGATGAGCGCCTCGACCGCGTTGGCGATCAGCGAGCTCGGGATGGCGCCGCGCTTCCGGATCCCCTTCCCGACGCGCAGGTGGGTCTTCAGATCGAGCGCCCGCGCGACTCGCGACAGCCCCTGCCGGGAGACGACGAGCGACTTCAGCCGCGTCAGCTCGCCCTCCGCCTCGTCGGGGAACGCGCAGAAGAGGTGTTCGGCGACCGCCAGTCCGAGGACCGAGTCGCCGAGGTACTCGAGCCGCTCGTTCGACTCGGTCCACGGGTCGCGCAGCGAGGAGTGGGTGATCGCGAGCTCGAGGAGCGTGCGGTCGACGAACGGGTGGCCCATCGCCGTCTCGAGGGCGGCGAGCTTCCGCGCTCGCTCCTGCTTCAGGGCCGCTTCCGTCACACGCGCTCCGACGGGTCGAACAGCTTCCGATAGTCCATCTCGGCGAACCGGTCGGTCATGCCGGCGATGTAGTCGCAGACCGTGCGATGGACGCCGTGCTCGTCGGCGAGCCGTTGGAACTCCGGCGGGAGGAGCTCCGGCCGCGCGACGTACGCGTCGAACAGCGACCCGAGGAGGCGCTTCGCCTTGTCCATCATCCGCACCACGCGGTAGTGACGGTAGAAGTTGTCGAAGAGATAGTCCTGCAGCTCGTCCTGCTGCGTCGCCATCCGCTCCGAGAACCCGATCAGCCCGCCGGCGGCGCGGGCGTCGTCCGCGGTCGCGGGGGCGGCGGCGGCGATCCGCGCGTGCGAGCTCTCGACGAGGTCGCGGATCGACCCCTTCACCACGGCGTCGATCGTCCGGAAGACGAGTCCCCGGCCGGTCAGTCCGGGGAACTCGCGCTCGGCGAGCTCGCGGCCGGCGCCGAGCAGCGTGACGTGTCGGCAGAGGTCCCCGAAGTCGAGCAGGCCGGAGCGGATCCCGTCGTCGAGGTCGTGGTGGTTGTACGCCGTCGAGTCGGCGATGTCGACGAGCTGCGTCTCGAGCGCCGGCGGCCGCGGGGGCGAGAACTCCTCGGTCTCGGCGTCCGGCCCCGTCGGTCCGTGCTTCAGGATCGCCTCCCGCAGCTCGAACGACAGGTTCAGCCCGGGGAACCCGGGGTACCGCCGTTCGAGCGTGTCGACGATCCGGAGCCCCTGGACGTTGTGCTCGAACCCGCCGTGGCCGTCCATGCGTCCGTGCAGCACCTCCCCTCC
This sequence comes from bacterium, assembly GCA_030428825.1. GTDB lineage: Bacteria > Planctomycetota > B15-G4 > B15-G4 > JADJEK01 > JAUIEL01. Next base: position 7,162 of record JAUIEL010000146.1, on the reverse strand, counting down.
GGCGTGTCCGAACGGCGGGTGCCCGAGGTCGTGCGCCAGCGAGAGGGCCTCGACGAACGCCTCGTTCAGCCCGAGCGCCGAGGCGACCGAGCGCGCGATCTGGGAGACCTCGATCGAGTGGGTGAGGCGGGTCCGGTAGTAGTCCCCCTCGTGATAGACGAACACCTGCGTCTTGTACTCGAGCCGGCGGAACGCCGTGCAGTGGATCACGCGGTCCCGGTCCCGCTGGTACGCCGGACGGTACGGGTCGACCGGTTCCTCGTGGCGCCGCCCGCGCGAGTCGCCGGAGAAGAGGGCGTACGGACGAAGCGTGGCGCGCTCGCGCCGCTCGATCTGCTCGCGGGTGATCATCGGGGGGATCGTAGCAGGCGAGAGGGAGGGGCTGGAGGCCGAGGGCCGGGGAGGAAGGGGGAGAGTCGCCGATCGGTCTCGCGCCGCGCCTCAGCGTTCCCCGACCTCCAGCGTCCAGCCCCCGGCCCCGCGTCTCCTTCCCGCGGCCTTCACCGCCTCGGCCACCGGCGGCGGCATCGGGTCGAGGGCGGCCGCGATCTCGCCGACGCGGACGGCGTCGATCGTGCGGGGGACGACGTGGAGGAAGACGCTCTGGACGATCCGCGCGCGGAAGAGGTTCGCGTCGGGGGGCGGGGGCGGGGCGCCGGGCGGGGCGCCGAGGAGCGCGCCGGTCCTCCGCCGGCGCCAGGCCGCCTCGAGCCCGCGGCGCCGGACCTCCGCCTGGAGGGCGCGGACGACCGGCTCGACCTCGTAGTCGCCGACGAACGAGATCCGGCGCGCGGCGAGCCCGACCGCGGGGGACGGTGCGAGGACGAACGCGTCGGCCGGGGCGGCGTCGCGGAGGAAGGCCGCCTCCGCCTCGATCGCGGTCTCCTGGCCGCCGCCGAGGCCGTGGGGGAACCAGGTCGGGCGGAGCGGCTCCACGAGGCCGAGGCCCGGGAAGAGGGTCGCGACGACCGCGAGCCCGACCGCGGGGCGGGGGCGGCGGACGAGTCCGGCGAGGAGCGGACCGCCGAGGAGCGCGGCGGGGAGCGCGAGGTCGAGCGCGTTGTGGTTCCAGAACGACGACGAGACGAGCGCGTAGTACGCGAGCCACGCGCCGAGGAGGACGACCGCCGGCCGCCCGGCCTCGTCGCGTCGGAGGAGAGCGACGACGGCGCCGACCAGGCCGACGCCGAGCGTCGGGTCGACGTGCTGGAGCAGCACGAACCCGCGACCGGCGAGGTCGGTCGCCGCTCCCTTGAAGAAGAAGAAGAGGAAGACCTGGATCGGGAACTCCTCGCCGTACCGGGCGGTCAGCAGGAGCGCGGCGGCGCCGAGCGCGGCGCCGGCGAACGCGGTCGCCACCAGCGCCGCGCGCCCCTCCCTCCGCAGCCGGAGCGCGAGCACGATCGCCGCCGCGCCGACGCCGGCGGTCAGCTTCGCCGTCGCCGCGAGCGCGAGCAGGACGCCGCCGATCGCGGCCCGGCCGTCGCTCGCCGGTCGCCGCGCGAACAGCGCCCAGCCGGCGGCGGCGAGGCCGAGGTTCGACCAGATCTCGCGCTCGAACGCGTGGAACGCGAGCACGGGGGCGGAGAGGAGGTACAGGAGCGCGCCGAGCCACGCCGCTCCGCGTCCCGCGTGCCGCCCGATCGTCGAGGCCACCAGGATCGCGGTCGCGACGACGGCGACCCCGGTCACCGCCGACGCGGCGACGAGCGGTCGCTCGGCGATCGAGAGGAACGGCGCGTAGAGCGCCTCCACGAACGGGAACGCGACGTGCGCGAACGTCTCGTACGGCGTGTCGCCGGCGGACCACGCGAACGCGTTCCGGAGGTAGAAGCCGTCCTCGACGGACGTGCGCCCCGCGACGGCGACCGCGAACCGCACGAGGACGCCGACGAGCGCGATCCCAGCCAGGTCGGACGGGCCGACGGCGGAGGGCGTGGCGGGGGGGCGGGGATCGGGCGCGGTCAACGGCTCGTCGGCGGAGGGGCGGGCGAGGGAAGCGGAGGAATCCGGGGGAGACGTTGGATCGGGGCGGCGCGCCCCCGATACTGGGGCGGATCGTACCCCCTCCCGAGAGCGCCCGTCTCCATGAAGCACGACATGGTCGCCCGGCGCGAGTCCGTGCTCCGCCGGCTCTCCGGGTACGTCGAGTCGCGGCTCCTCCCCGCGCTCGGCGTGGCCGGGGCGCCGTTCCGGCTCTCCGCCGCGCCGGAGGGGACCCGTTCGATCGTCCTCTTCCTCGACGTCGGCGGACGACGCTACGTCCTGAAGTGCTACGAGGAGATCGTGCGGGCGACCGCGACCGTCCTCGCCACGCGGCACCTCGTGCGCCGCGGCGCGCCGGTGCCGAAGCTCGTCCAGGCCGACCTCTCCCCGGTCACGCGCCTCCGGCTCGGCGTCTTCGTGCTGGTCGAGGAGTTCGTCGACGGGCGGAACCTCTACGAGATCGGCCGGAGCCCGGAGCGGCTGGCGAGCGCGGGCCGGGTCCTCGCGCGGCTCCACGCGATCACGCGCCGGCGGTGGGGGCCGCTCCTCCCCGGCATGGGGCGCCGGGCCGGCTACTTCGACGACATCCACGCGCGGCTCACCCGTCGGCTCGACGACCTCGTCACGGAGATGGAGGGGTTCGAGGCGCTCGGCCGGACCGAGATCCGCGACTGGCTCGCCGCCCAGCGGAAGAGCGGGCTGCAGCGCGGCGGCTACAGCCTCTCCCACCTCCGCGTGACGCAGACGAACATCCTCTTCACGGACGACGACGAGGCGCGCCTGATCGACGTCGTCACCGCCCGGTACGCGCACCACGCCGTCGACCTCGAGCGGGCGCTCCAGCGCTGGTGCGGCCGGAAGGAGGAGCGGCGCGAGGTGTTCCTCGCCGCGTACTTCGACGCCCTCCCGAACGTGACGCGCGCCGAGTGGGAGGAGGTGCGGCCGTACCACCGCGCCTCGTTCCACCTCACGCAGGCGTACCGCGCGGCGAAGGAGCTGCGTCGGTTCCTCGAGCTCGGCAAGCCGGCGAAGTCGAGGCGTCGTCGCCGGACGCTCGATCGGCACGTGAGGAGGTTCCTCCGCACGATCGCCGAGGCGAACGACGCGCCGCCGGCCGAGGTCCTGGCGGAGACGCGAAGGAGCGTGCTCGACGCGGCGCGGGCGCTGCGAGCGAAGATCCCGGGGACGAAGGGGGTCGGGAGCGGCGACGCCGAGGGCGCCGGCGACGCTCAGGGCTCGAAGACGTAGAGCATCAGGTAGACGACGATCCCGGTCAGCGAGACGTAGAGCCAGACCGGGAAGGTCCGCCGCGCCCACTTCCGATGCCGTTCGCGCCGGCCGCGGAAGGCGAGGACGAGCGTCGTCACGATCATCGGGACGTTCACCGCGGCGAGGATCGTGTGGCTGATCAGGATCGCGAAGTAGACGATCCGGATCGTCCCGGTCCCCTGGTACGGCCGCGACCCGACCTGCGCGTGGTAGGTGAGGTACGACACGAGGAAGAGCGCCGAGCACGCCGTCGCCGCCAGCATGGCTCGCTTGTGGGCCCGCTCGTCCTGGCGCACCTTGATCAGCCAGTAGCCGAGCAGCAGGCAGACCGCCGCGGCGCCGTTCAGGCAGGCGTTGAGGGTCGGGAGGTCCCGGACGGACAAGCTACGCCCAGTCGAGGACCATCATCCCCAGCAGGAGGGGGAGGTGGACGATCGAGGTGACGAACACCTGCCGCGCGGCGACGCGCGACGGCCGGAGGGAGAACCGGACGACGGTCGCCGCGAAGACGCCGCCGAGCGCCAGCGCCGCGACCAGATACGCGGTCCCGGCCTCCCCCCGCCACGCCGGCGCGACGCTCGCCGCCAGCATGAGGAGGACGAAGCCGATGCTCTCGACCGCGGTCCGGACGCCGCGCGCGTCGACGACCGGCAGCATCGGGAAGCCGCCGCGCCGGTAGTCGTCGCGGTAGATCCACGCGATGGCGTAGAAGTGCGGCATCTGCCACGCGAAGACGATCAGGAAGAGCCAGAGCGCCGGCTCGCCGAGGGTTCCGGTCGCGGCGGTGAACCCCATGACCGGCGGCGTGGCGCCCGGGATCGCGCCGACCAGCGTGCAGAGCGGCGTGCGGCGCTTCAGCGGCGTGTAGACGAACGCGTAGACGACCACGGTCAGGAACGCGAGCGCCGCGGTCGGCGGGTTCACCTCGACCCAGAGGAGGGCGGTCCCGAGCACGGTCACCGCGGCGCCGAACAAACTCGCCTCGAGCGTCCCGAGCTGCCCCGTCGGCAGCGGGCGTCCCCGCGTGCGGGCCATGCGCGCGTCGAGCTTCCGCTCGAGGACCTGATTCAGGGCGTTCGCGCCGGCGGCGGTGAGGGCGGTGCCGAGCAGCGCGGCGCCGAGCAGGAGCGGATCGACCGGCGCCGGGCCGGCGACGAGGTATCCGACGGCGGTGGAGATCAGCACCAGCGCGCTGATCCGGAGCTTCGCGAGCGCGGCGAACGCGGCCGGACGCGACAGCTTCCGCTCGCCCGGGGCGGGGAGAGGGCTCTCGATCCGGGCGTCGGTCCGTTCGGCGATCACGCGGGGCTCCGCTGGTCGTCGGGTCGGCGAATCGGCGGCGGCCCGACAAAAGGTCGAGGCTAGCAGGAACGGCCCGAACCGGTCAACGCGAGCGGTTCGCCCCGCCGTGCGGCGAGTTGTCGCAGCGGCTCACGAGAGCCGATCGACGATGGCGCGCGTCGCCGCCTCGACCCGGCCGACCGCCGCGACGAGCGCTTCGACCTGGACGTCGACGGTCGAGAGGTGACCGCCCTGGACGTCGGCCTCGAGCTTCGCGGCCCGCTGACCGAGGTCGGACGCCCCGAGGGTCAGGGCGGTGCCGGCCAGCTTGTGCGCGGCCTGGGCGAGGCCGGCGGTGTCCCCGCGACCCTGTGCGGCCACCGCGGCCTCGAGGTACGCCCGGACCGTCTCGATGAACTGGTCGACGACGTCGCGCGCGGTCTCCGGGTCCTCGTCGAGCCCGATCTCGTTCATGCGACCGAGGATCTCGGCCGCCACGTCGGTCTCGGAAGGGTCGCTCGAATCCATTCGGTCCGTTCGCTCGCGGTGAAGGCACCCACCGGAATCCGATCCATCCTAGCAGTCCGTCGAAGAAGTGCCGTGGGTGCGAGGCGAGTTCCTCGCGGCCGAGTTCGAGGCGCGCATCCGGAGGCGAATCGCCGATCCATCTCGATCCGGAGGACGGGATCGATGCAGCGATCGGACGCGAGGAGCCGCCGTCGCCCCGCACGACTGCTTCAACGGTCGGCTCGGCGTCGGTCCCGGGAACGCGTCCAGCGCGTGGTCGGGAACCGGCCGACCCGGGCTCAGCTCGGAGGGATCGGCGTCTCGACGGCCGCGAGGAGCGCCTCCGCCTCCTCCCGGCGGTCGGCGCGCCGCTGACGGTCGGCGATCCGGAGCAGACCCCGCGCGGCGTCCTCCGCGCCCGCGGGGTCGTTCGCGGCTCGGGCCGCGTCGTATGCGATGCGGTATCGGTGACGCGCGTCCTCGAGATGCCCGAGCTCCTCCAGCGTCGTCGCGATCGCCCGCAGCGCCCTCGCGCGGAGCGCCGGGTCGGGGACCCGGGTGGCGACGTCGGCCGCGGCGCGGAACGACGCGACGGCGAGGACGGGGTCCCCTCCCTCCCGCAGGAGGCGGCCGACCAGCAGGTGCGCGTCGGCCCGGCCGGCGCGCGCCTCGGCGGAGTCCTCGCCGATCTGGTAGAGGCGGAGCGCCTCCCGGGCCCGCGCCAGCGCGTCCGCGGGCCGCCCGCTCCGGCGCAGGACGAGCCCCTCCTGCTTCTTCACCGCGGCCCGCGCGGCCCGCGTGTCGAGGAGTTCGGCCGCCGCCGTCGCGACCCCGAGCGCGTCCTCCGCCGCCTCGACCTCGCCGCGTCCGAGGAGGACGCGCGATCGGTTGAGGCTCGCGGACCAGGCGCCCGCCGCCGCCGCCGCGTCGATCGAGCCGTCGGGCGCGGCGATGCGGAGCGCGGCGTCGAACCGCGCGAGCGCCGCGTCCGCGTCCCCGCGCGCCTCCTCGAGCACGCCGAGGCTGTTGCACGCTCCCGCCTCCGCCGCCGCGTCCCCGAGCGAGCGCGCCAGCTCGAGCGCCCGCTCGAAATGCACCTCCGCGGTCTCGAGATCGCCCTTCCGGAACGCCTCCGTTCCGACGCGATCGTGGTCCGCCGCCCGCCGCGCCTCGAACGAGGGGAGCGAGGAGGAGGAGCACGCCGTGGCGAGGGCGAGAGAGAGGGCGAGGAGGAGAGTGGACCGCGAGGACACGAGACCAGGGTAGGAGGAGGAAGGAGAGGAAGGAAAGAAAGGAGAGGAACGAGAGGGCGCTGGCGCGGATCCCCGGCCCGAAGCGAGAGCCCGGCGAGCGCGGGGTCGCCGGGGCCCTCCCGGTGTCCGAGCCGGCCGCGTCCGCGCCCTCTCCTTCCTCTCGTTCCTCTCCTTCCTTCCCCTACGTGATCTCGAGGGGGTCGAACCGCCCTTCCAGCACCGGCTCCGCCGGCACCTCCAACCACCGCTCCATCAGCGTCGCGTAGACGCGGCGGAAATCGATCGCGTGGCGGACGTCGCCGTCGTCGAGGTGTTCGAGGTCGGGGCGCGGGCCGATCACGCCGGGCCGGAGCCCGCCGGAGACCGCGAACAGCGGGGCGGCCGCGCCGTGGTCGGTGCCGAGCGACGCGTTCTCGGCGACGCGGCGGCCGAACTCCGAGAAGGTGACGAGGAGGACGCGGCGGTCGTCGCCGGTGCGGCGGAGATCGTCCGACCACGCGGTGATCGATCGGTCGAGGTCGCGGAGGAGCTGGGCGTGGTTCTGCTCCTGTCGCGTGTGCGTGTCGAACCCGTCGAGCGCGGTGTAGAAGAACCGCGTGCCGAGCCCGGCCCGGAGGAGCGCGTTCACGGTCGCGAGGCGGCGGCCGAGACGCGACGGGGGGAACGCGTCGGTCCGGGCGTCCGCGGCGACGCGCGAGAGCCGGTCGGCGGTCTCGACCGCGGTCCGGGTCGCCGCGCGGACGTGCCGCAGCGGCGCCGGCGCCGTCGCGTCGATCGCGCTCGCCTCCCTCGCGACCGCGCCGAGCGCCGGGTCGTCGAGGAGGACGTCGTCGAGAGCGGGGATGGTCGGCGCGGGGCGCGCGCCC
>JAUIEL010000893.1 GCA_030428825.1 bacterium | reverse complement strand
CCGGCACGAGCCCCGTCACCATGGCTCACGCTGTTCGCCTATGTGTTCATCAACGTCGCCATGGTGACGGGGCTCGTGCCGGTGGTCGGCGTGCCGGTGATGGGGTTCTTCGCCGGCGATCTCGGCGGCGCGCACTGGCAGCGCGAGGGGACGACCGACGCGACCGGCTGGGCGACGATCGCCATCCCTCCGTACACGCCGGCGGCGCCGACCGAGGTCGCGTTCACCCCGGCGTTCGTCGGGTCGGCGGACTCGAACCACGCCTGGTTCGTCGGGGTGGGGGGGGAGCGGCCGACGTTCTTCTACGACCAGACGGAGAATCGCCGCCACCACGCCGTCGTCCCGGTCCCCTGACGGTCGCCGCAACCGGCGCGGCGGACGTCGTTTGGGGCGGGTCCCGCCCGCATCGCCCCGCCACCGTGATTTCTCCCCTCAAGCGCGTCGCCGTCCCGCCGAACTCCCCTCCTGGAGGAAGCGGCCCGTTCGGCCCGATTCGAGGGGAGTCTGACGATGAGAGTTCCGCCTGAGTTGCCAGTCACGCCGATCCCGCCCCAGACCGAGGTGGAGCCGGCCCCACGCCCGCTGACGGACGACATCCTGAGCGACGCGGCTGCGCGGGCCGAGAAGGCCGCCGAGTCCGAGGACCGGATCGAGTTCTCCCCGGAGGCGCGGACGTTCGACGCGACCCGGGCGCTCGTCCGGGACACCCTCTCCGCCGACACCGTCGACCCGGACGAGGTCGCGGATCGCGCGTACCGGAGCATCACCGAGGCGCTCTACCCGGCGTTCACGGCCGAGCGGGGGAGGTCCCCCGAGGCGGTCGAGGCGTTCGCGGCCGAGGTCGTCCGCGGCGTCGAACGCGGCGCCGAGGAGTCGCGCGGCCGGCCCCGACCGGAGGGCGCGGAGTTCGAACCGCAGCGGGAGCGCGCCGTCGAGCGCCTCCAGCAGTCGCTCGTCAGCTTCGTCGAAGCCGAGCGGCTGGTGGGGGAGACCGGAACGAATCCGACGACGGCCTGACCACGCGGTCGCCGTCGGTCCGCTCGAACGCCTCGCCCGGCGGCGCCGGGGGAGGCGTTCTTCTCGGTCCGCCTCGTCCCTTCCCGCCGAGCGAGTAGAGTCCCCCCGATGAAGCGCGTCGTGCTCGTCCGGACCCAGGGGCCGCGCAACGCCGGGCTCGCGGCCCGGGCGTGCGCGAACTTCGGTCCGTGCGAGCTCTGGTTCGTCCGGCCGGCGCACGGCGACCTGCTGGGGCACCGGGACTTCCGGGACATGTCGCACGGGGTCGAGGACGGCGCGCCGCCGGTGGTCGACACGTTGGAGGAGGCGCTGGCCGACTGCACCCACGCCGTCGGGTTCACCGCCCGGGGGCGCGAGCATCGGGCGATCGCACGCTGGCCGGAGGCGGTCGAGGCGCTCGCCGCGCGCGCCGCCGATCCGGACGAACGCGTGGCGCTCGTCTTCGGCAACGAGCGGGTCGGGCTGACCGACGACGAGGCGCGCGGCCTCGCCGAGCTGGTCTGGATCCCGACCTCCGACGTGCACACGTCGCTCAACCTCGCCGCCGCGGTGACCGTGGTCCTGGCCGGCCTGTTCGACGACAAAGACCGTGCGCGCCCGCGCTCGCGCAAGGGTCGGCCGGCGACGGGGGAGGACCGGGCGTTCCTGATCCGCAGGATGGAGGACGTCCTCGGCGAACGGACCGGGTCGGCCCCGGCCGCCCGCGACCTCCGCGCGTCGATCGAACGCGTCTTCGCCCGCGCGCCGCTCGAGACGCGCGACGTCCGCGCGTGGCACCGCCTCCTCCGCCACCTCGGCGGCCCGCGGCGCCCCGAGGAGTACGGGCTCCCCGGCCCGCCGCCGCGCGGGGAGCGGCGCCCCCCGGACGAGGATTGAGGAGCCTGGAGGCGACCGGACCGCGCCGCGCCCTCCCGAGCGCCCTACTCCGACTCGAACATCGTCCAGTCCTGGAGCGGCTTCACGAGGTGGAGCTTCGCCTTCAGCTTCGCCTTCTTCGCCGGCGGCGACGGCTGCACGACGAGCCGGTACTCCTGGTCGGTGAGGGTCGGGACGCAGTCGTCGCCCAGGACCGCCCGG
>JAUIEL010000892.1 GCA_030428825.1 bacterium | reverse complement strand
CCGGACCGTGCCGTCGCTCTCCATCAACAGCGCGGTCGGGGCGTGCCCGGACGTCAGCAGGTTCAGCCCGGGCTGGACGCGCCCCTCGTCGAGGACCGTCACCCCCCGCCGCAGCGGCGCCGCCTTCGACCCGGTGAGGTAGCCGACGCCCTCGAGCTCCTCGATCTTCTCGTCGAGCGTCTTCGACCCGCCGTCCCGGGCCGGTCGGAAGCGCGCGTGCGGGGACGCCGGCCCCGCGTCGCCGGGCGTCGTCGCGGCGGCCGGGTCGCCGGACGGACCCGCCGGATCGGACGGCCCCGCGACCGGCGCGTCGGGGGCGTCCGAGCACGCGACGGCGATCAGGACGAGGAACGGGGCGAGGCGGAGGCGCATCGGGGCGAACGTAGCACATCGCCGGTTCCGCCGACCCGGCCCGCGCGCCCGCCGGCGCGGCGAGATCTCGTATGATCCCGGCGTGCGCCGAACCGACCCGACAGCGGAGGAGCTTCGCGCGGAGCTGGAGCGGCTGGCGCCGTTCCACCACCGCGTCCCGCTCCCGCACGGTCTGAGCACGTACCTCCCCGAGAGGTCCCGCCGGCCGCTCGAGTTCACGCGCGTCGAGAACCTGGTCCGGCACGCGTTCCCCGCGCTCCTCGACGAGTGCGGAGGATCGCTCGCGGGCCTGCGGGTGCTCGACGTCGCGTGCAACTGCGGCGGGTTCTCCGTGGAGGCCGCGCGGCTCGGTGCGGAGCGGGTCCTCGGGATCGACGTCGTCGACCGGTACGTCGAGCAGGCGAACCTGATTCGGCGCGCCCTCGACCTCGACCGGGTCGAGTTCCGGAGGATGGCGATCGAGGAGGTCGACGAGTCGACCGTCGGTCGGTTCGACGTCACGTTCTGCTTCGGCGCACTGTACCACCTCGAGAACCCCGTGGCGGGGATGCGACGGCTGGCCGCGGTGACCGACCGGGTCATGCTGGTCGACACCCAGGTGATGAGGAAGCCGCCGCTCCTCGCCGGGAAGCGGTTCCGGAAGCAGGCGCTCTGGCGGATGGTGACCCCGTCGATGCTCGGCGAGGACGCGCGCGCGGCATCGACGACGCTCTGGCGCGATCGCCCCGACCTGATCGAGTTCGTCCCGAACCGGCGAGCCGTCGTGACCCTGCTGAAGCGCCTGGGGTTCGACCGCGTCCGTCGCCTGAAGCCGGTCGCGCGCGGGCTGGAGAAGCGCTACGTCGCCGGCGGGCGCGCCACGTTCCTGGCCGTCCGGAAGACCGAACGGTGACCCCAGTAGACGGGGTGCGGCCCCTCGACGGGCCGCAGCCGGGAGAGGTTGAACGTCGAGGCCTCCTCCGGCACGAGTCCGAGGACCAGCGGCGCCTCCAGGGTCCGTTCCATCTCGAGGAGCACCCGGACCCGCCCGTGCGCGTCCCCGCTCTCGACCTCGCGCAGGGTGACGCCGAACCCGGCCTCGCGGTGCGTCTCCAGGAGGTCCGGCAGCGGGAGCGGCCGGTCGCGATCGTCCAACACCGCGAACCGCGGGGTCGGAGGGGCGAGGAAGTCCGGTGAGGCCTCGACCCGGGTGTCGAGGTGCAGGAGGGCGACCCCTCCCGGCCGGAGGACGCGCCAGACCTCCTCGAGCACGCGGTCCTTCCGCCGGACGTACGGCACCGCGACCTGGCTGACGACGACGTCGACGGACGCGTCGTCGAACGGGAGCGTCTCGGCGTCGAGGAACCACGCCGTCGGCAGTCCGGCCGCTCGGAGTTCGCGGCGCGAGAGGACGCCGTACCGGCGCGCCGTGCGGGCGAACGAGCGGCGGCCGGTCATGGCGGGCCACGGTCGCTTGTTGATGCCGTGGGCCTCGAACGGTCCGTGCTCCCGGAGGAGCTCGAGCAGGAGGCGCCCCTCGCCGCACCCGATCTCGACCACCCGGGGTCGCTCCCGCCGCGCCGCCGCCCGCTCCATCACCTCGCGCACGCGCTCCTCGCCGAACACCGCCGCGAACCGTTCGAGACCGCGGCTCCGGGATGACGCTCCCGGCTGCTTCCTCCGGAGCCAGTCCGGTCGCCCGGCGACGAGGGAGCGCGCGCGTTCGACCACGACCGGAACGGCCGCGG
>JAUIEL010000891.1 GCA_030428825.1 bacterium | reverse complement strand
GCGACTGGCTCGCGGTCCGATCGACGTCGTCGTGAAGCTCCACGACCGGTCCGACCGGCGGTTCCGTCGCAAGCTGGCGGTCGACTACGCGGCCGAGCTGCGCCGCCGCGCGCCGTCGGCCCGGGTGGCGGCGACGCACGACGTGGTCCCTCTCCTCGCGGCGGCGGACGTCCTGGTGACCGACCTGTCGAGCGTCGCCGGGGAGTTCATGCTCCTCGACCGACCGATCGTCTTCCTCTCCTGCCCGGAGCACGAGGAGCGGATCCGGCGGGCGGGAGCGGAGCGGTTCGGCGAAGACGACCCGCACGACCTCGACTGGCTGCGGGCGGCCGGCGAGGTGGCGCACGACGCCACGGCGGCGGAGGCCGCGGTCGGGCGCGCGCTCGCCGAGCCGTCGGCGCGGAGCGCGCTGCGTCGCGAGCGGGCGGAGCTCCTCTTCTACCACCCCGGGGGCGCGACCGAGGTCGCGGCGACGGCGCTCCTGGAACGGCTCGGACTGGCGCCGGCGTGAAGATCTGCCACCTCCTCTCGCACGATCGGGTCAAGAGCGGCGGGGCGATCCAGGCGCTCCTCCTCGCGCGGGCGCAGCGACGGCGCGGCCACGAGGTCCGACTCGTCTTCAACGCCGGCCGCCAGCCGGACGAGGCGCGCCGGGCGTTCGCCCCGCTCGCGGAGGAGGGGTTCGACTGTCACGCGCTGCCGATGCAGCACCTCGCCCGGTTCGCGGGACGGCGCCGCCTGCGCCGCCTGCTCGACGAGTCGACGCCGGACGTCCTCCACGCCCACCGCGAACGGGCCCTCCGCTTCGCCCTCGCGGCGCTCTCCGGCCGGGACCGTCCGGCGCTGATCGCGCAGAAGGGGAATTGCTACCGCTCCGACGCGCGGACGGCGGCGGCGTTCCGTTCGCCCCGGCTCGATCGGATCGTCGCGGTCGCGGGGGCGGTGAAGAAGGTCCTGGTCCTGCACGACGGCGTCCCGCCCGAGAAGGTCGAGGTCGTCTACGGCTCGTTCGACCCCGCGCGCTTCTCCGAGCGGCGGGATCCCGCGGCGGCGCGCCGCGCGCTCGACCTCCCGCCGGACGTCCCTCTGGTCGGCCTGCTCGCCAACCTCGACCGGAAGAAGGGGCACCGCCTCTTCTTCGAGGCCGCGGCCCGCGTCGCGCGCGTCCGCGGGGACGCGCGGTTCGTGGCGATCGGCGGCGGGGACGTCGACCGCGCGCGCGCGGAGGCGGCGGAGGCCGGCGCGGGCGGCGTGGTGACGTTCGCGGGGTTCCGGCCGGACGCGGAGGTGGCGCTCTCCGCGCTCGACGTCTCGGTCAACTGCTCGAAAGACGGCGAGGGGCTGACCGGCGCCATCCGCGAGTCGATGGCGCTCGGCGTGCCGGTCGTCTGCACCAACGTCGCGGGGAACTCCGAGATCGTCGAGAACGGCGTCACGGGACTCCTGGTGCCGCCCCGCGATCCCGAGCGGTTGGCGGCGGCGATCGTCGCCGCGCTCGCCGATCCGGAGGCGGCGGCCCGGCGCGCGGCGGAGGGGCGTCGCCGCGTCCGCGCGACGATGGACGACGAGGTCCGGGCGGACCGGGTCCTCGCCCTGTACGAGGAGGTGCTCCGCTGGCGCCGGCCGACGCTCGCGGAGCGGGGGATCGAGGGGTGCCTCCACCCGGACGTCGAGACGTTCCGGGCGCCGGGGTCCGGCGGCGGCTGAAGAGGCGCGGGGGAGGGGCGGCGCGGACCCGCTTCGGGGCGCCGACCGGGACGAGAGAGGCCCCCGCCGGCGCGTGCCGTCGGGGGCCTCGATGTCCTGGTGGGCAGGGCCGGAGTTGAACCGGCGACACCACGATTTTCAGTCGTGTGCTCTACCAACTGAGCTACCCGCCCGATGCAGAACGGAGAGGATAGCGGGGGGTTCCCGGAGGGGCAAGCGGGCTTTCGGGACGACGCTCGACCCGGGTTCAGCCGCCCGCCAGCCGCTGGCGCGCGGCGCGGCAGTCCCGCTCGATCTGCCGGGCCAGCTCCTCCCGGGAGTCGAACCGCATCTCCTCGCGCAGGCGGTCGACGACTTCGACCTCCAGCTCGCGGCCGTAGAGGTCGCCGTCGTAGTCGAAC
>JAUIEL010000890.1 GCA_030428825.1 bacterium | reverse complement strand
AGAAGTAGTCGAGACCGTTCGTGAGGTGGACGTAGTTGGAACCGTTGCCGGCTTCCGCCTGCGGCGCCGCGAACATCACGGCGCTGAGGGCGAGGCCAGCGACGGCCAAGCGACCAAGCTTCATGCGAAACCTCCTAGAGACAGACACAGGGACAGCAGTCGTTACAAGTGCGAGAAGAAGCCTCTCGGTGTTTCATGCCCTGGATCCTCGAACTCCCTACCGGAGGACCTCAGTCTGAACTCTGCCGAGTTCGCACAGCCAAGGTTCACAGGTCCGACCGCACATTCCTTGCGCGGATGGCACTCGAAGGACGGTTTGACCTGCGGATAGGCTTGGGCGCCTACTCAGACGCCCCGGCAGTGTAACCCGGCCCCGGAGTCTGTCAACCAGACTGGAAGCGAATTTTCGGACGCTCGCAACCTCTTGATCGACCTCCATCGCCGACTTGAAGGAACTTTAAACGAAGATCCCCGGTCCGGCGTCCGGGGGACGCAGGAGACCACGGTCGTCACCGTTCGCGGCCTTGACGCGAACGGTGAGACTCGGCAGAATCGCCGGTTTTCCCCGTGGCTCCACCCTCCGCCGCACTCGAGGCGCGTCGGCGGTGCGTGCCGGTCCATTCCAGGTTTCTGACGACCCCCATCGGCATCCTTGGGGGCGGTTCTGGAAGGGCTTTCCGGGTTGTTTCAGGTCCGCACCGAGATCCGGCCTTGACCCGCCCCCTCCACGTCTTCGTCCTCGCCGCGGGCCGCGGTACTCGCATGAAGTCGGAGCAGCCGAAGGTGCTGTTCGACGTCTGCGGACGGCCGGCGTTGACCCACGTGGTCCGCCTCGCGAACGAGGTCGGCGCGGCGTCGGTGACCGTCATCGTATCTCCCGAACATCAAGAGGCTTGCGCTCGCGCCACCGAAGGTGACGGCGCCCGGGTGGTGGTCCAGGACCCGCCGCGGGGGACCGGCCACGCGGCCCAGGTCGCCTGGGAGGCGCTCGGGGAGGCGACGGACGAGGCGGACGTCCTCATCCTTTATGGAGATGGTCCCCTCTACACCGCTCGGACGGTCCGGCGCCTCCTCGAGGCGCACGTCGCCGGAGGCGAGGACGTCGGAGGGACGCTCCTGACGGTCGAACTCGACGACCCGAGCGGCTACGGCCGGGTCGTCCGGTCGGCGGACGGCGGGGTCGACCGGATCGTCGAGGAGCTCGACGCCGACGAGGCGACCCGTCGGATCCGGGAGGTGAACACCGGGATCGTCGTCCTTCGCGCCGGGACCGGTCGGGAGGTCGTCGACGGGCTCTCCAGCGACAACGCCAAGGGCGAGGTCTACCTGACCGACGCCGTTCTGGCCCTCCGCGAGCGCGGGGCGCGGGTCGGGCGGGTCGGGCTGGAGGACCACCGCGAGGGGCACGCCTTCAACTCGATCGCGGAGCTTTCGGTCGTGCGCGACCTGATGCGTCGCCGCATCGTCGAGGGACACCAGGCGAACGGTGTCGACGTCGTCGACCCCGCCACCACCTGGATCGACGTCGACGTGACGATCGGCGCGGGGACGCGGATCCTCCCGTTCACCGTGCTCGGCCGCGGGGTCGTCCTCGGTCGGGGCTGCGTCGTCGGCCCGTTCTCGCACCTGCGGGTCGCGGCCGAACTCGCCGACGGCGCCGAGATCGGCAACTTCGTCGAGGTGAAGAACAGCCGGATCGGCGAACGGTCGAAGGCGAAACATCTCGCCTACCTCGGCGACGCTTCGATCGGCGCCGGGACGAACATCGGCTGCGGCACGATCACCGCGAACTGGGACGGCACGGCGAAGCACCGTACGACCATCGGCGACGGCGCGTTCATCGGCAGCGGCACCGTGCTCATCGCTCCCTCGCGGGTGGAGGACGGCGGTCGGACCGGCGCCGGCGCGATCGTGCGACGCGATTCGACGATCGGGCCGGGCGAGGTGTACGTCGGCGTCCCGGCGCGCCGCCTCGAGCGGCGCCCGGGCGGAGCGGACCAGAACGAGGGAGGACCGTCATGAGCGTCGCGGATCGGCTGAAGATCCTGACCGGGAACGCGCACCGGGCGCTCGGCGAGGAGATCTGCGCCGAGCTGGGTCAGCCGCTGGGG
>JAUIEL010000889.1 GCA_030428825.1 bacterium | reverse complement strand
CCACGACCGGCGCCAACGAGACCTCGTGCGACCCGGCGCAGGTCGTCTTCAGGACCAGCCGGCCGAGCGGACGCACGAGCCGAAGCGCGTCGCGGAGCCCCTCGGCGGAACCGGTCGCGTCGACCACGACGTCGTACCGATCGGAGGGCCGGAGGTCGGGCGGCGGCGCCGGCCGCTCCTCGATCGAGACCGGGTGCGGGACGCGCCCCGGGCGGCGCCCGTACAGGGTGACGCTGTGGACCTGCTCGGCGAGCGCCCAGGCGCAGAGGAGGCCGAGCTTCCCGTCGCCGAGCACCGCGACCCGGTCCCACGGGGCGACGTCGAGCTGCTCGAGGATCCGGAGCGCGGCGGCGAGCGGCTCGGCGAAGACCGCCTGCTCGTCCGAGACGTGCTCGGGGACGCGCACGAGGTTCCGTTCGGGGAGGAGGAACGTCTCCTGGAAGACGCCGTCCCGGCCGAGGATCCCGAGCACGGTCCGCGCCTCGCAGTGGCGGTGCTGGTCGCGCGCGCAGAAGTCGCACGCCAGGCACGCCGCGTTGATCCCGCCGACGACCCGCTCCCCGATCCAGGCCGGATCGGTCGCCTCGATCACGTCGCCGACGAACTCGTGGCCGAGGACGCCCTCGAACCCCATGTAGCCGCGGGAGAGCTCGAGGTCGGTGCTGCAGACGCCGGCCAGCCGGAGACGCACGCGAGCCTCCCCGACGGGCCGCGGAGGAGGCTCACGCTCGATCAGTCGGACGCCGCTCGCGTCGCGGACGAGGGCCGGCATCGGCAGACGCCCCGCCGCTCCCTCAGCGGACCTTGCCGATGACCAGGGAGACGTTGTGCCCCCCGAAGCCGAGCGAGTTCGACATCGCCGCGGTGACGTTCAGGTCGCGGGCCGCCCCCGGGACGTAGTCGAGGTCGCAGCGCGGGTCCGGGTTCGTCAGGTTCCGCGTCGGGTGGACGACGTTGTGGTGGACCGACTTCGCGATCACCGCGAACTCGACCGCCGCCGACGCGCCGAGCAGGTGGCCGATCATCGACTTGGTCGACGAGACCGCCAGCGAGGGCGCGTGATCGCCGAACACCGTCTTGATGGCGACGGTCTCGGTCGCGTCGTTGTACTCGGTCGACGTGCCGTGCGCGTTGACGTACGTCACCGAGGCCGGGTCGACCTCGCCGTCCGCGAGCGCCTGCCGCATCGCCCGGGCCGGCCCCTCGCCGTCGTCCTTCGGCGCGGTGATGTGGAACGCGTCGGCGGTCGAACCGTAGCCGAACACCTCGGCGTAGATCCGCGCCCCGCGCTTCTTCGCGTGCTCGAGCTCCTCGAGGACGACGATCGCCGCCCCGTCCCCCATCACGAACCCGTCCCGGTCGGCGTCGAACGGGCGGCTCGCGGCCTGCGGGTCGTCGTTGCGGGTCGAGAGCGCCTTCAGCGCGCAGAAGCCGCCGAGACCGAGCGGGGTGATCGCGGTCTCGGCGCCGCCGGTGAAGACGACGTCCGACTCGCCGTACTGGATCGAGCGGAGCGCCATCCCGATGGCGTGCCCGGCCGACGCGCACGCCGACCCGGTCACGAAGTTCGTCCCCTTCAGCCCGTGCCGGATCGAGATGTGACCCGACATCGCGTTCACCATCAGCTTCGGGATGAAGTGCGGCGAGATGCGACGCGGCCCGCGCTCCATGAGCACGGTGTGCATCGACTCGAGCTCGTGGATCCCCCCGATGCCCGAGCCGCAGATCACGCCGACCCGATCCCGATCGCACGAATCGAGATCGAGCCCCGAGTCGTTCAGGGCCTCGTCCGAACAGACGACGCCGTACTGGGTGAACAGGTCGAGCTTCTTCGACTCGACCGGGGCGAAGAAGTCCGCCGCGTCGTAGTCGCGGCACTCGCCGGCGAACCGCGTCGGGAAGGCCGAGACGTCGAAGCCGACCACCGGCCCGATCCCGCTCTTCCCCTGGATCAGGCCTTCCCAGGTCTTCTCGATCCCGATCCCGAGCGAGGTCATCGCTCCGAGACCGGTGATCACGACACGCTTTCTAGCCATGGTCCTCGCCGACGTTTCGCTGAAGGCGGAGCGGGCCGCTCAGCCCATCCGCTTCTTGATGTACTCGATCGCGTCC
>JAUIEL010000145.1 GCA_030428825.1 bacterium | reverse complement strand
AGCGGCGTCCCGGGGGCGCCGGTCGATCAGAAGGCGGCGTTCAACAACCCGCCGTACGCGTACGGCGTGGTCGAGCGGACGTTCAGCGAGCACCAGGCGAGCGCCTTCGAGGACCTGAAGGTGTCGCAGTACGCGAGCCTCCCGCCGGAGCTGCAGGCGGGGGCGATCGAGGCGGCCTGGCTCGCGGCGACCGCCGCGACCCCGAGCGGCGACTACGAGGACGGGACCAAGCGGACGTTCTCGTGTCAGACCTGCCACATGCCGCCGGTCGAAGGGTACGGGGCGAACAAGTCCGGCCTGAAGCTCCGGAAGGACCTGCCGCGCCACCGGATGGTCGGCGGGAACTACTGGATCTCCGACGCGATCGAATACCTCGACGCGCAGGGGAAGCTCGTCGTCGGCGGGGGGCTCTCCGCGACGCAGAAGGCGGCGATGGCCGCCGGCGACGCGTTGGCGCGCGAGAACCTGGAGAACTCCGCGTCCCTGGTCGTCGAGGGGGACGTGCTGAAGGTCGTCAACCTGACCGGGCACAAGCTGATCAGCGGGTACCCCGAGGGGCGGCGGATGTGGCTGCACACGACCTGGCGCGACGCGCAGGGGCAGGTCGTGCGCGAGGACGGCGCGTACGGGGATCTGACGGTGTCGATCGGCGGGCAGCCGGCGACGGTGCGGTCGCTCCTCGACCTCGACCATCCGAACACGCGCGTCTACCAGGTCCACGCCGGCGTGACGCAGGAGTGGGCGAACCAGCTCCTCGGCCTCGGCTATCCGGCGACGCTGCCGCTCGTGTACGACCGCGTGACCGGACAGACGTCGCTCACGCTCGGCGACGTCGGCGTGCAGCCGCCGGGGACGTCGGCCGAGACGTTCCACTTCGTCCTCGTCAACACGATGATCGAGGACAACCGCATCCCGCCGTACGGGTTCCGGTACGACGACGCGCTCGCGCGGAACGTCCTTCCGAAGCCGGAGACGCAGTTCGGCGCGCCCGGCCCCGGCGGCGTGTTCGACCATTGGGACGAGGTGACGCTGAACCCGCCGACCGGCGCGGTGACGGCGACGGTCGAGCTGCTGTACCAGCCGACGAGCTGGGAGTACGTCCAGTTCCTCGCGCTCGCGAACGACGGCTCGGAGACGTTCCTCGCCTCGACCGGGCAGGACCTCCTCGACGCGTGGCGGAACACCGGGATGGCCGAGCCGCACGTCATGGCGACGGCGACGTGGGGGGCGCCGTTCGATCCGTGGGCCGACCTCGGCTTCGGCCTCGCCGGGACGAACGGGACGCCGGTCCTCGCCGGGACCGGAAGCCTGGCGGGCGGGACCACGGTGACCCTGACGCTGTCGAACGCGCGGCCGCAGTCGACCGCGGCGCTGGTGATCGGGCTGTCGACGGCGGCGCTCCCGTTCTTCGGCGGGACGCTCGTGCCGTCGCCGGACGTGATCGTCTACGGCCTGCCGACGGGGCCGGCGGGGACGCTGGCGCTGTCCGCGCCGTGGCCGAACACCGTGCCGAGCGGCGTGAACCTGCTGTTCCAGGAGTGGATCGTCGACCCGGGCGGGCCGCAGGGGTACGCGGCGTCGAACGCGGTGATGGCGACGACGCCGTAGAAGGTTGGAACGCGTTCGGGGGGATCTTCGCGTTCGTCACGGCGGGGGGCGGGACGGGGAGGTGTCTCCGACCCGCTCACGTCCTCGCGCGTCGCGCCCGGTCGGGTCTCCGCGCGGGGACGAGTCGCGCTGCGGGGTCGCTCTCGTAGAAGCCTCCCCGCCCCGCCCCCCGCCTCGCCCGCTCCGGCCGCCCTCACCCGATTCCATGGTGGGGAAGGGGGGAGAGCGGAGAGGACCCATGGGATGGCGCGGACGCGAGGCCCGGCGTCGGCACCGGTTCCCCGCGTCAGCGCCCTCTCCCCTGCTCTCGTTGCTCTCCCGTGCTCTCCCCTGCTCTTCCTGGGGCCCGCACGTGTCGACCGGATACGATGGACGGGATCGAGAACCGGAGATCGGATCATGCGCCGGAGCGCGAAGGCGATCGCGCGATCGGCCGTCCTCGCGCTCGGCGGAGCGGCGTCGGCGGCGGCGGGGAGCCTCCAGTCCGACGACGTCGTGCTGGTCTGCTTCGGCTGCAGCGGTGTGAACACCTCCTCGGTCGAGGTCTACCGGCCGAGCACGGGCGCGCGGGTCTTCGGGTCCCAGGGCGGGACGCCGGATTGCTGGGAGGGCGCCACGGCGCTCCCCGTCGGGTTCGCGACGGCGCGCAAGTGGCCGGCCGGCGTGAACCTCTTCGACGACGCGGGCCAGCAGACGAGCACCTTCCCCACGCCCCAGGTCACGACCCCCGGCGAGATCGCCGTCTTCTCCGACGGCACGCTCGCCGTGGTCGACCTCTCGGGGGACATCGAGGTCTACTCGCCGCTCGGCCATCACCTGTACGGGATCGCGCACCCGTCCGTCGTCAAGCCGTGGGGTGTCCACGTCGACACCTCGGACGTGCTCTGGGTCGCGGACCGCGTGACGAGCCAGCCGACCACGGGCGCGATCGCGCGGTTCGACAAGAGCGGGACCCTCCTCGGTTCGTTCCCGCTCCCGATCGAGTGCGACGAGCTCGTGGCCGCTCCGGACGGGACGGTCTGGGCGCTCAGCCCATTCGACGGTGCGACCTACCACTTCACGGCGACCGGGACGCTGCTCTCGTCGTTCCCGGTCTTCGGTCCGGGGAAGCTCGCGTACGGGCTCGCGATCCTCTCGGACGGCACGCTCGTGTTCGCGGCCGGGGCCGAGCCGCGGCTCGAGCTCCGCGACCCGACCGGGGCGGTCCTCGGTCAGATCCCCCTGGCGCCGACATGCGCGACACCGCATCGCCTGGACGTCGTGCGGGTCCCGCAGTGGCTCGACGTCGGCTCCGGGATCGCCGGCGTCGCGGGCGCCCCGCACCTCGACGCCTCGGGCAGCCTGACCGCGGGAGCCGTGACGCAGCTCGACCTGTCGCTCGCCGCGCCGAACGCGCCGTGCGCGCTCGTCGTCGGCGCGCAGCGCATCGACGCGCCGCTGTTCGGCGGCGTGATCGTCCCGTCCCCGGACGTCCTCCTGCAGCCGCTCTCGACCGGCCCCGGCGGGACCTGGACCTTCGCCGGCGTCTGGCCGGCGGGGATCCCGGCCGGGACGAAGCTCTGGTTCCAGGCGTGGATCCCCGACGCCGCCTCACCGCAGGGGTACGCCGCCAGCCAGGGCCTCGAGGCGACCACGCCCTAGCAGCCCGTTGAAGAAGTCATGCGGGGCTGCGGCGGCCCCTCGCGGCCGAGCTCTGCGTTGACCCCATCATCCGGATCGAGATGAATCGGCGATTCGCCTCCGGATGCGCGCCTTGATCTCGGCCGCGAGGAACTCGCCTCGCACCCACAGCACTTCTTCAACGGACTGCCAGGAGTCTGCGTCGGGAGCGCGCGCGGATTCGGAGTGAAGGGCGGCCCTCGGGAGGAGTAGGCATGCCCCTTGCGGACGGGCTCCTCCGTCCAATGGTGCAGCGGGAGCGACTCTCCGATGACGGCCCATCGCCGCGGCGGACTCCTCGTCCTCTTCCTCCTCCTCGTGACCGCGACCGGCGTGGCGATCGTCCGGCTCGCGACCGGCCCGGACGACGCCTCGTCGGCCGCGGCGCCGGGAACGGAAGGAGGCGTCGCCTCGCCCCGACCCCCGCCCGCCGTGACGGGGACGGTCGACGCGCCGCCCCTCGAGGAGGCGCCGGACGGCCCGACGGCGGCGGCGGAGCCCGCCCGCGAGGAGGAGGAGAAGGAGGAGATCGTGGTCCGCGGGCGGGTCGTGTCGGCGGCCGACGGAAGTCCGGTCAAAGGCGGCGAGGTCGTCGTCCTCGGCGAACCCCCGGCGTTCGTGCCCGTCCCGCTGCGAGCGGACACCGGTTGGAAGGGGCCGGCCCGCGACGCCGAACCGCTCGCGTCGGCGTCGGTCGACGGCGACGGTCGATTCGAGCTTCGTGCGCCGATTCGGCACGGGTTCGTCGCGACGGCGCAACCGTGGCGGCTCGGCCGGGCGATCGTCCCGCTCCCCCGGGACGGCCGGGAGGTCGTCCTCCGCGTGGACGTCGCCGGCCGCGTGACGGGGCGCGTCGAGCGTCCGGACGGCACGCCGATCGCCGGCGTGAGCGTCCGCCTCGGCGAGCCGATCGATCCGATGAAGCTCGCGCGCGAAGGCCGGAAGATGCGCGACGCGATCGCCGACTCCGACGCGGACGGCCGGTTCCGGTTCGCCGCGGCGCCGGTCGGCGAGCTGGTGGTGAAGGTCCGGGCCGACGATCGCCCGGAGGCGCTCGCGCACGTCCGGGTGTCGGGCGGCGAGACGGCCTCCGTCACGGTCGTGCTCGAGGAGGGGTACGCGCTCCACGGCCTCGTCACGACCGAGCGCGGCATTCCGGTCGCCGGCGCGCGCGTGCGCGTGTCGGCGTCGGCGATCGACCTGTCGTCGGCGCAGCGCGGCGAGTTCGTCGACGACGCGCGCGACACGACCAGCGACGACGCCGGCCGCTTCACGGTCCGCGGACTCTCGGAGGGGGAGTTCGACGTCGTGGCCCGGGAGTCGCGGCACGCGGCGGGGAAGGTGCGACACGTCGCCGTCCCGCGGGCCGCCGCCGCCGGGGCGGTCGTGGTCGTGCTCCCCCCCGGCCGGACGATCGCGGGGAGGGTGGTCGGGCCGGACGGCGAGGCGATCCCGCGCGCCGTCGTCGGGTGCACCCCGAAACGGGGGATGTTCGGGATGGATCTCACGGCGACGGTCCGGCCGAAGGACGCCGAGGACCTCGGCGGCGTCTGGACGGTCGCCGGGGAGGACGGTCGGTTCGAGTCGCCGCCGCTGCCCGACGGGTCGTTCATGGTCGTCGCCGAGGCGGACGGCTTCAGCCGCGGCGCGCTCTCCGACGTGGCGGCGGGGACCGCGGGGCACACGCTGGAGCTCCGGCCGAGCGGCGCGATCCACGGCATCGTCCTGTCGCGGGTCGACGGCGATCCGGTCCGTTCGTTCTGGATCACGGCGATGCGGCCGTTCGAGCTCATGAACGCGGCGAGCTACGTTCCGGCGCCGGTGCAGCTCGTCGAGGAGGACGACGGCACGTTCGTGATCGACGACGTCGAGGCGGGGGAGTGGACGATCGAGGTCGCGGCCGACGGGTACGGGCGGATCGCGCGGCCGGTGACCGTCGAGGAGGGGGAGGCGACCCGCGGCGTGATCCTGCTCCTGCCCGAGGAGGGGCTCGTGAAGGGCGTGGTCGTCTCGAGCGCGACCGGCGAGCCGATCGCCGGCGCGACGCTCTCGACCAAGAGCGGGATGGAAGCGTTGCGGCCCGACCCGATCGGGACGCCGGGCGCGACGACCGACGAGGTCGGAGAGTTCGAGATCGGCGGGCTCGCCGGCGGTCGGCTTCAGCTCGCCGTCCGGGCGCCCGACCACGCGCCGGGGAGCTCGGAGCGATTGACGGTCGTCGAGGGGGGAGTGGTCGAGGGCGTGGTCGTGCGCCTGGACGCCGGGGCGGTGATCCGCGGTCGCGTGACCGGCCCGGGCGGCGTCCCCGTCGGTGGGGCGCTGGTCCAGGCGATCATGATGGGGACCGTCACGCCGGCGATGGCGCACACGGACGCGGACGGGCGGTACGAGCTCCGCGGGCTGTCGCCGGGGTCGTACACCGTGAACAAGCTCGGCGGGAAGATCGAGGTCGGCGCCGACGACATGCTCTCGACCCTCGTGTCGGGTCTCGCGACGAAGACGATCCGGCTCGTGAGCGGGGAGGAGGCGGTCCTCGACTTCGCCGCCGGCGGCGGCGGGACGGTCCGGTTCACCGGCCGCGTGACCGAGGGGGGCGACCCGATGCCGAACGCGATCCTCTCGCTCACCCCCGAGGAGATCGGCGACCGGACCGGCGAGCTCCGGATCGGGAGCACCGACCGGGAGGGAGAGTTCGTCCTCGAGGGGATGCACCCGGGGGAGTGGACCCTGACGGTCCAGGTCGGCTCGCCGTTCGGGCAGTCGACGAAGCAGTCGTTCGACGTGGCGATCCCGGACGCGCCGGCGCACCGCGAGGAGTTCGAGCTGGCCGTGACCGGGTTCGAGGGGCGGGTGACGACCGACGCGCTGAACCTCCCGATCGAGGGGGTGCGCGTCGCCGTCGACGCGCTCGACGAGGGGGTGAAGATCGACGCCGTCAGCCGCGCCGCCGGCTCGCGGCGCGTGGCCGACGTCTTCACCGACGTCGAGGGGCGGTACCGCGTCAGCGGCCTGCGGCCCGGGCGGTACCGCGCCGTCGCCGGCGGCCCGGGGATGTTCGGGTTCGGCGGGAGCGGGCACCGGCGGTCCGAGCCGACGGAGGTGGAGGTCCGCGACGGCGAGCTCCGCGCGCGGGTCGACTTCCGCCTGCGGCCCGGAGGGATGCTCGCCGGCCGGGTGGCCGACCGCGACCGGAACGCGGTGGCGGCGGCGACGGTCTTCCTCGTCCCGGCCGGCGGTCCGTCGGAGCGTCACTTCGGCGAGATCCTGAGCGACGAGACGGGCGCGTATCACGCGAACGGCCTCGACCCCGACCGGTACGTGCTGGTCGTGAAGGCGCCGGGGTTCGCGCCGGCGATCGAGTCCGGCGTGCGGATCCGGGAGGGGGAGGAGACGGTGCGGGACGTCACGTTGCGGGACGGCGCGGACCTGACGCTCGAGCTCCGGGACTCCGGCGGCGCGGCGGTCGTCGGCGCGTCGGTGCGGCTGTTCGGTCCCGACGGCACGGAGCTGACGCGGTTCGTGACGATCGGCGACGCGTTGAGCGAGGTCGTGCAGGGAGGGACCCCGGGGACGGTCGCGCTCGGCGCGCTGGAGCCGGGGAGCTACACCGCGCGCATCGAACGGGGCGGGGCCGCGGAGACGGTCACGATCCAGCACGGCGGCGCCGACCAGGTCGTCCCCGTCACGCTCCCCTGAACGCTCCGGATGGACCCCGAGCGTTCCGGCGGCGGCCGGCGCGCGTCGAGGTCTCGTCGAGACGCTCCGGGGCGGCGGGGAAGCCGCTATCTTCGCCGGGATGGCGAAGGTCCTGCTCAGCGTGCGGCCCGAGGAGTGGCTCCTCCTGCCGTTCCTCGTCGTGCTGCTCGTGCTCCACGGCGGGGAGGGCGCGCTCGGACCGGGCGACGTGGCGGATCGGGTCGCCCGGGAGCTGACGGTCGAAGGGGGCGAGTTCGGGCTGTTCTGGTACTTCGCCCTCTGGATCTTCGGCGGCGCGTTCGTGCTGTCGGTCCTCCTCCGGACGCCGCTCTTCCGACCGCTGCGCGACTGGTGGGGGCGGCCGGTGGCGGAGGGGGAGTCGTCGCTGCCGAAGCGGGTCGCCGAGGCGCTGTTCGCCGGGCCGGCCGGGGCGGCGCGGCGGTACGAGTTCGTCGACACGCTGAAGGTGGCGCTCGCCGCCGCCCGCGGATACGCCCCGTTCCTCGTCTGCTTCGCGATCTACTCGCTGCTGCGCGACCTCGTCGCCGAGCTGCGGCCGGGGGTGCTGTACGACGCGCCGCTCCTCGCGCTCGACCGGGCGGTGTTCGGGGTCGATCCGTTCGCGTGGGTGCGGACGCGGCTGGACGGCCCGTGGTTCGACGGTTGGATCGACGCGTTCTGCGTGGCGTCGTACTCGAGCTACATGTACGCGGCGCCGCTCCTCGCCTGTCTCCTGTTCGCGCTCGGCGACGTCCGCGGGTTCCGGCACCTGATGCTCTCGATCAGCCTCGCGAGCTTCGTCGGGTACCTCGGGTACGTGCTCGTCCCGGTCGTCGGCCCGCACGTCGCGTTCCCCGACCTGTACGCGCGGACCGCGGGGGACGGGAGCGCGCTGATGGTGGCGATGGAGGCGATCCGCGGCGACGCGACGCGCGACTGCTTCCCGTCCCTCCACACCGCGTGGACGGTGATCCTCCTCCTCGCGGCGTGGCGGTACCGGCGGTTCGTCTTCTGGCTCTACCTGCCGTTCGGGGTCGGAGTGATGGTCGCGGTCTTCTACTTCGGCAAGCACTACGGCGCCGACGTGCTGGCGGGGGGGATCCTCGCGGCGGCGGCGTGGCGGCTGGCGCGCGCGACCGACGCGGGCTACGACCGGCTCCGGGAGCGTCATGGGCTCGCGCCGCTCGCCGCCTGACGCCGCGCCGCACGCGGCCGACGGGGGAGGCGTCGGCGTCGCCCTCGTCGGCCTCCTGTTCCTCGTCTCGGGCGCGCCGGCGATCGTCTACCAGCTCCTGTGGCAGCGGGCGCTCTACGCGATCTACGGCATCCACGTCGAGGCGGTCGCGGTCGTCGTCGCGGCGTTCCTGCTCGGGCTCGGGCTCGGCGGGCTGATCGGCGGCGCGGTGTCGCGGCGCGCGCGCCGGCCGCTCCTCCTGTTCGCCCTCGCCGAGCTCGCGATCGGCGCCTACGGCTGGGGCTCGCTGGCGGTGTTCGATCGCGTCGGCGAAGCGACCCTGCAGCTCGGACCGACGGCGACCGCGGCCGCGACGTTCGCCCTCGTGGCGGTCCCGACCGCGCTGATGGGGGCGACCCTGCCGCTCCTGGTCGCCCACCTGGTCCGGCGGTCGCGGAACGTCGGCCGTTCGGTCGGCCTCCTGTTGTTCGTCAACACCGTCGGGTCGGCGGCGGCGTGTCTGGTCGGCGCGTTCCTCCTGTTCGAGGCGCTCGGCGCGGCGGCCTCGGTCCGGCTCGCGGCGGCGGTGAACCTGTCGGTCGGCGCGGTCGCGCTGGCGTGGGCCGCGGTCGAACGGCGCACGACGACGACGGCGAGCCGGCCGGGCGGAGAGGAGGTCGCGACGGCGGGGCGGCCGGGTCGTGGACCGTCGGCCGGCGTCCTCGCGCTCGCGTTCGCGGGGGGCGCCGTCTCGCTCTCGCACGAGATCGTCTGGTTCCGCGTCTACTCCTTCGCGACCGGCGGGCTCGCGGCCGGGTTCGCGTTGGTGCTCGGGATGTTCCTGGCCGGCCTCGCCGTCGGCGCGCTCGTCGTCCGAGGGGCGTGCCGCGACGAGGTCGGAAGCGGGGCGACGTGGGGGACCTTCGCGCGTCTCGTGGCGGCCGCCGCGGTGGTCGGCTTCGGGCTCGTCCCGCTCGTGTCGTGGCTGGCGCCGGTCGTCCACGTGGCGCTCACCCTCCCGGCCGTCCTGATCGGAGCGGCGCTGCTCGGCGTCCAGCTCCCGCTGCTCGGGCACCTCGGGGTGGCGGCGGACGACGGGGCGGGCGCGGGCGTCGGACGGATCGTCCTCGCGAACGTCCTCGGCGCGGTCGCCGGCAGCCTCGGGACCGGGTTCGTGCTGATGGAGCACCTGTCGCTCTCGGGGATCACCCTGCTCCTCGCCGCCGTCGGCCTCGCCGTCGCCGCGACGGTCCGCGCCGTGACCGCGCCGGCGGCGGAGGCGGAGGCGCGACGGAAGGGGGGGCTCGCGGCGGCGGCGACCCTGCTCCTCCTCGTCGCCGCGAGGCCGGTCGCGTTCGACGGCTTCTGGGACCGCCTCCTGTTCGGCCGGCACGTCGGCGGCCATCCGCGGCTGGAGCGGGTGGTCGAGGGGCGAGGAGGGGTGATCGCCGTGACCGGCGACGGCGACGTCTACGGCGGCGGGATGTACGACGGCGCGTTCTCGACCGACCTCGTCGACGACCCGAACGGGATCGCGCGCGCGTTCGCCCTCCCGGCGCTGCACCCCGCGCCGCGCGACGTCCTCCTGATCGGGCTCTCCTCCGGGTCGTGGGCGCGCGTGCTGGCGGCCTTCGAGGGGGTCGAGCGGCTGACCGTCGTGGAGATCGACCGCGGCTACCTCCGCCTGATCGGCGAGCGCGACGAGTTCGCGGCGCTCCTCGACGCGCCGGGGGTGTCGATCGAGATCGACGACGGGCGCCGCTGGCTGGCCCGCCACCCGGACCGCCGCTTCGACGCGATCGTGATGAACACGACGTTCCACTGGCGGGCGCACGTGTCGCGGCTCCTCTCGGTCGAGTTCCTCGAGGAGGCGCGGCGCCATCTCCGCCCCGGCGGACTCCTCTACTACAACACCACCGACTCGCCGCGCGCCCAGGCGACGGCGGCGGCGGTGTTCCCGCACGTGCTCCGGTTCCGGAACTTCGTGGCCGCGAGCGACGTCCCGCTCGTCCCGGACGCGACGCGGCTCCGGGAGGCGCTCGCGGGGACGGCGGTCGACGGGCGGCGGCTGCTCCCGTCGGGGGATCCGGCGGCGGCGGCACGGCTCGAGGCGATCGTGCGCGAGTTCGAGGCCGCCGAGGGGGACCTCGCGCTCCGTGCCCGGACCGCGTCGCGACGGCCGATCACCGACGACGACATGGGGAGCGAGTGGGCGCACGAGCCGGATCGCTGACCCGGGCGCGGGGCGGCGGTGGTCAGCGCGCGAAGAAGAGCCAGTCGGTCCGCTCCTCGTCGACGAGGAGGTTCCGGAACGTGACCGGCTCGACGCGCACCTCGTCGAACGACCGCCGGAGGGCGCGTTCGAAGTCGGAGCTCTCGGCGTACGACCAGACGCCGAGGACGCCGCCGGGGAGCAGGTGGCGCCGCGCGCGGGAGAGCCCCTCCTCGCGGTAGAACTCCGGGCCGGCGGCGCCGAGGCGCTCGTCGGGGGAGTGGTCGACGTCGATCAGCACCACGTCGAACCTCTCTTCGGGAGGATCGGACAGGGCGCGATAGACGTCCCCCTCCCGGACGGAGAAGCGCGGGTCCGCCTTCAACTCGGCGGCGATCGGGAACCGCTCGGCGTCGAGCCAGCCGATCACCGGCGCGAGGAGTTCGATCACCTCGACCGCGGCGACCCGGTCGGAGGCGAGGACCTCGCGGGCGGTGTAGCCGAGCCCGAGTCCGCCGATCCGGACGCGCAGGTCCCGTCCGCCGTGCCACTCGACGCCGGTCCGCGCCAGCGCGCGTTCGGAGTCGGTGTGGAAGCTCCCCATGAGGTACTCGTGGTCGAGAGTCACCTCGGTCAGGAACGTCCCCGGCGCCGAGAGGAGCTCGCGACGTCGCAGGCAGAGGAGGCCGAGCGGGGTCTCCTCGTGGGCGAGGATCTCGATGTTGCGCGGGGACAATTCGATCGTTCCTTCGATTCGGGCGCGTCGCATCCCTGGGAGCGCCATGGGGTTGTGTCGATCCTCGTCGAATGCCCGGAGTTCGTCCACCACGAAAACCCGGCGATCGGCGGAACATGGAGTGTGACCGCGGAAGCGCTGGCCGTCCGCGCACCCCGTCTTCCCGACCCTCCCAACCCCCTCGGAGTCCTCCGAATGCAGACCTCGATCCGAAACCTCTCGGCGATCCTCGGCGGCGCGACGCTGGCGCTCGCCCTCGCCGGCACGTCCGCGGCCGGCGACTTCACCGGCCTCGACCCGACCACCGCCACGCTCTACGACGTCGACTCCGGCGCCGGGACCGCGACGAGCCTCGGCGCCGTCGCCGGCGCGCCGGGGTTCGGCTTCGGCACCATCGCGCGTTCGCCGACCGACGGCACGCTCTACGCGATCGCGCCGGGCCTGATCACGGGTTACAGCCTCTACACGATCGACGAGAACACGAACTCCGCGACGCTGCTGCACTCGATCTCGTCGGGGACGGCGGGGACGGTCGGGATCGCGGTCGACCCGTCGGGGAACTCGATCTGGGTCGCCGGCTTCGTCAGCCTGTCGTTCAACGTGATCGTCGAGGAGGTGAACATCGCGACCGGCGCGGTCACCCCCCACGGGAACACCGGCG
This sequence comes from bacterium, assembly GCA_030428825.1. GTDB lineage: Bacteria > Planctomycetota > B15-G4 > B15-G4 > JADJEK01 > JAUIEL01. The sequence goes on along the minus strand of JAUIEL010000145.1, from coordinate 128 downwards.
GGAACATGGCGGGTCTCGCGTTCGACTCGAACGGCGACCTGTTCACGGTCCTCCTGAACTCGGCGACGTCCGGCATCCTGATCAAGATCGACCAGATCGACGCGGCGCTCTCGTCCGCGGTCGGGAAC
>JAUIEL010000888.1 GCA_030428825.1 bacterium | reverse complement strand
CCGTCGATGAACTCCTCGACGCTCACCTCGGGGACGTGGGCGGTCAGCTTCAGGACCCGCTCGAGCTGCTCGGCGTCGTCGCAGCGGTGGGTGTCGGCCGATCCCGCGCCGGCGATCGGCTTGACGATGAGCGGGAACCCGATCCGCTCGGCCGCCTCCCGGCACTCGTCGCCGGTGCGGCAGCGGGCGTGGCGCGGCGTTCGGAGGCCCGCCTCGTCGAGCTTTCGCTTCATCTCCTCCTTGTCGCGGAACGGGACGGTCTCGGCGACGGTCATCCCGGGGACGCCGAGCGCCTCGCGCAGCTTCGCGGCGAGGATCATCAGCGGTTCCCAGAGGCACTCGATCCGGTCGAACTCGACCGACTTCGAGCGGGCCTCCTGGACGATCGCGCGGACGGCGTCGTCGTCGTTCCAGAGGGAGCGGACCTGGAAGTACGCGGTGAGCGCCTTGCGCGCCCGGGTCGGGAGCGATCCCGGGGGGGCCTCGCCGACCCCGAAGACGCGGGCGCCGACCGCGGCCAGGCCCTCGGTGAACCAGACCATCTCGTCCGGGTAGCCCGGCGACAGCATGAGGACGTTCATCGGAGCTCCACCCGGACCGTCTGCACCAACCGCGAGAGCGCCTCGGCCACGACGGGCGTCTCCTCGTGGCGGAGGATCACGTACCCCTCGCCTTCGTAGCTCGACGACTTCGCCTGCCCTCGCTGCGGGAGCTTCACGTCGACGACGAGCGACCCGAGCTCGCGCTGCGCGCGTTCGAGGCCGTGGATCTGGTGGACCTGACCGTCCCCCTGGCCGCGCAGGTAGGCGGCGCCGACGGCCCAACGACGCTGGGGCGGGGAGAAGGTGTCCTGGAGGACGAGGCGAGACCAGTCGACGTAGAGGTCGGTCTCGTGCGCGTGCGAGAGGAGCGTCGTGAACTGCGCGCCCGGCGGGCGGGCGCCGACCTCGGAGACGGCGATCGTCCCGTCCTTCCGGCGGAACCACTCCATGTGCGCGAGCCCGGTCTCGAGTCCGAGCGCCTTCAGCGCGCGCGGGCCGACGTCGCGGATGGCGTCGTACTCCGGGCCGTCGATCCGGCGGGGGAGGAGGACGCACCACTGGATCCAGTCGTTCTCCATCACCTCGAGCGGGCCGGGGGAGTAGCGGCTGACGGAGTGCCAGACGCAGTCGCCGTTCACCGCGACCGCGTCGAAGGAGTGCTCCTCGCCGAGGATGAACTCCTCGAGGAGCATCGGATGGGACGGGTTCGGCGGGAACGCGGTGAGCGCCTCGGCGAGCTGGGACGCGTGATCGAGGCGGAAGGTGTTCTTCGCGCCGGCGCCGGCCGTCGGCTTCATGATGAGCGGGAAGCCGACCTCGTGGACGAACGCCTTCACCTCGTCGGCGCTCGTCGCGAGCCGGTGCCGCGCGCACGGGAGCCCGGCCTGGCGGAGGCGGTCCTTCATCCGCGCCTTGTCGCGGAAGTTCTCGGCGGCGTCGACCGAGAGCCCGGGGAGTCCGAGCGCCTGCCGCGCCTCGGCGAGCGGGACCTGGAGCTGCTCGAGCACGCCGACCAGCCGCTCGATCGGCCCCTGGGTCTTCGAGAGCCGGCGGACCGCGTCCGCGAGCTGCTGTCCGGAGAGCGCGTCTCCGACCCGGACGAAGCCCTTCAGCCGCTGGCGGATGTCCGCGTCGAAGCGCTCGGCCGGCTCCTGGGTGATCAACCCGACCGCGAGGTCCGGCAGGCGGAGCGCCCCGCGCAGGAAGCGGAGCGAGGTCTCGAACTTGAAGGGGACGACGAAGGCGACGTGACGCATGGACGCGGGGCTCCCGGATCGGGTCGCTCAGGATACGGCCTCCCGCCGGAACGGGAAGCGGAACACGGGGCCTCCGCGCGGGGTGGGGCGAGGGGGAGCGTCGGGAGTTCGTCGGGGGGATGGGGTGACGGGGGGTGTGGTTTCCGGGGGTCGGTGAGGCGAGCTCCTCCCTGGGGCTCTGGCCAGGCCGGCCGAGGGATCTCGACACGGCCCGTCCGTCGCCTTGGTCGTCGCTCCTGGAGGTCCTTCGGATGCGAGCGACGACCAAGGCGACGGACGGGCCGGGCTACGAGGTCCCGGGGGGCGGGATCCGTG
>JAUIEL010000887.1 GCA_030428825.1 bacterium | reverse complement strand
GCCGCCGCCCCCTTCCGCTCCTCCGGCGGGAGGGTCGAGATCTCCTTCTGCTTCGAGTTCAGCTCGGACCGGATCTCGTCGGCCCGCGTCGAGATCCGGCGGACCTCGGCGTCGAGCTCCAGGAGCCGGTCGAGGTCGACCTCGATGCGCTTCTTCCGCGCGCCGGCGCGCACCTTGTCCGCGTTCTCGCGGATGAACCGGAGATCGAGCATGGGGTCCTTCTGTTTCCGCGGGGTCGGAGGAGGTCTCGGGTCGGGCGGGCGGGGCGCTGGGCCCCGCTCACTTCCAGTCGGACTTGATCGGGGCGCCGAGGAGGGGGTGCTTCTTCTGCTCCATCCGGACCTCGTAGCTCTTGTCCGGGCTCCCCCTCAACACGAGGTCGAGCGGCGCCCAGACGCAGAGCTGGTCCTTCTGGTAGTCCTCGAAGACCGCGCGCTCCATCCCCTCGGGCTTGCCGCCGCCGCCGCCGCCCTTCACGCGCGCCCAGACCTTGTCCGGCGTCGGCGGCTCGTCCCAGAACCGGTGGTACAGCTCGCCGTTCTCGCCGTAGACGACGACCGACTTGCCGATCACCTTCACGTTGCCGTCGGGGAGCTGCTCGTGCTCGAAGTCGAACGTGTACGGCCCGCCGAGCTCGACGACGTGCTCCTGGTCCTTCTCGACGCGGAACGAGGTCGTCCGGCCGGGGAGGATCGTGCAGCTCTGCTCGTTGTTCCCCTTCCCCTTCCGGATGATGCCGTACGACAGGCGGTACTCCCCCACCGGGACGGTGGTCCAGTTCCGCTCCTCGATCGGGAAGAACGCGCCGATGAACTCGCGCCGCTCCTCGATCACGACGATCTGCGGCTTGACGCGCCCCTCGTACTTCAGCTTCACCTTCGCGGTGTCGACGTCGAGCTTGCGCGTCCGGATCGAGTAGTCCTCCTGGACCTTGATCCGGTAGAAGGCGCCGTTCGACTCCATGAACTCGGTGAACGGGGCCGCCACCTTGGCGCGGCCGACGATCATCGCGTCGGTCGCGACGAAGTGCGGCGCGACGGTCGAGGTGTTGTCGATCAGCTCCGGCCGGTCGCCGAACGTCCCCGAGTTGTTGTCGTCGATCAGGATCAGGTCCTCGCCGAGCACCTTCCCCTTCAGGTAGCAGGCGGAGTGGTACCGGACGCCGATCTGATCCATCTGCGGGCTGGCGTTGATCGACATGCCGAACCGGCTCTCCTGGCTCCCGCCGCTCGCCGCCAGCCAGGCGTACTCCAGCTCGACCTCGCCGTTGGTCGTGGAGACCTTCCTCTCCATCTCGACGAGGTTCGGCTTCGCGATGCACTTGAACTCTTCCCAGTCGTCCGAGCCGTCGAGCTGGTAGGCGAGCTTCACGCCGTCCCGCTTCACCTTGAACTTCGTCGAGAGCGGGTTGAAGTCGCCGGAGAACGCCGCCGGACCGTTCCCGTTCAAGACCCACTGCCGCCAGCGCGCGGTGTTGCCGGACGAGCGGGCGGACGGGGTCACGAACTTCGTCGGCAGCTTCTCGTCGACGTGGAGGCGCATCGGGATCGGGTCGGAGTACCGCTTCCCCTCCGCGTCCTTCGCCCAGGACGTCGAGGTGTTCCCCGCGGGGGCGGTCGACTCGCCGGGCTTCGCGTCGGGGTCGTACCCCTCGTTCTTGAGCGAGTCGCGGATCGCCTTCACCTGACCGTGGTACGAGTGGTTCTGATAGCCGGCGCGGGTGAAGACCTGGTCGGCGCGGTCGTACAGCTTCACCGCGTCGAGCTGCTGATCGTTGTCCTTCAGCGCGTTCGCGACGATCACGAGGCAGTACGCCTCGTACTCCGGGTCGCCGAGGTCGCGGAACTGGTCGGCGAGGCCGACGAGCTGGGTCGAGAGCTCCTTCAGCGCCACCTTGTTCCGCTTCTCCGACGCCTGCGCGAGCTGGCCGCGGAGGCCGCCGTACATCGACCGCAGCTCGGCCCGTGATTTCACGCCGTCGGCACTGCCGGCGAGCACCGCCAGCATGGCGAATCCCTTGGCCGGAACCGACAGCGTCTGCTCGCCGATCGTAATCTTCGGGCGCCCTGTCAGGTGCAGCCTCGGCCGCATTGGCATGACCTCTTTGGAACCCCGC
>JAUIEL010000144.1 GCA_030428825.1 bacterium | reverse complement strand
GCTCGGCGAGGAGGGCGCGGTCGGCATCGCTGAGGGAGCGGAAGGCCGGGACCCCGGCCAGGAACTCGAACCGACTCACCGGGCGGACCTCCGGCGGAGCGGCGGCGCGACGGGGATCGACGCGCCGAACGACGCGAGGCGGCGGGGGTTCCGGTCCATCGCCGCATCCTATGGCCGGAGGGGCGTTCCGGCTACGATCTCGTCCCCCGTCGAGCCACCCGCCGAGCGCCGATGACCGAGCCGAAGAAACCGACCGTCTCCTCCGCCCTCCTCGCCGCGGCCGCGATCGGAGCGCTCTGGGGAGTCCTCGAGAACGGGGCGCGGCTCCTGACGTACCGCCTCGACCTGATCCACGGCGAGGTGACCGTCCCCGAGCACGGCGCGCTCGACTGGGCGGCGACGACCGCCCTGGCGGGGCTCGAGTACGCGGTCGTCGGGCTCGTCCTCGGCGGCCTCGCGCTGCTCCTCCTCGCGCCGCTGCTCGCCGTGGTCCGTCCGTCCTCCTCCGCCGGCTGGCGCGTCTTCTTCGCGCCGCGGTTCGCCGTCGTCTTCGCCGCGCTCTTCCTGAACCTCTTCTGGTGGAGCCGGTTCGCGTCGCGGCGACTCGGCCTCGAGTTCATGCGGTTCGCGTACGGCGAGCCGTGGACCTCCCCGAAGCGCCTCCTCCTCTCCGCGGGGTTCGTGCTGCTGTCGGCGCTCCTCGCCGCCTGGCTCGTCTTCGCGCTGCGACGGCTCGGCCCGCGGGCGGCGCGGGCGCGGGCCGCGTTCCTGGTCGTCCTGTTCACGGTCGGGGCGGGCTTCCTCCTCCGCGAGCACTCCCTCGCCCGCGCCGACGCCGATCGGAAGACGCCGGGGAAGGCGAACGTCCTCCTCGTGATCGTCGACACGCTCCGCGCCGAGAGCATGCACTGCTACGGGTACCCGCGACCGACGACGCCTCGGCTCGACCGGATCGCGGAGGAAGGCGTGCTGTTCGAGCGGGCGGTCGCGCAGGCGCCGTACACGTGGACGTCGTTCGGCTCGATCTTCACGGGGAAGTACCCGCGGAACCACGGGCTCGTGAAGATGGACCCGACGCTCCGCTTCGACCCGAAGCAGAACGTCACGCTGCAGAGCACCCTCGACGCGGCGGGGTACCGGACCGCGGCGTTCATGACCGGGATGCTCTCGAACGCGAGCGGGCTGCTCGACGGGTTCCAGACCTATCTCGAGGCGATGATCGGTCGCGACCCGGTCGACCGCGTGTCGGTCTGGTCGTACTTCCGCTCCGAGCTGGTCGTCCACGCGATCCTGAACAAGGTCCGGCAGGCGGTCGACGCCGACTTCGTGGCGTCGGAGGCGATCGACTGGATCGAGGAGCACGCCGACGAGCGGTTCCTCTGCGTCGTCCACCTCTACTCGACCCACACGCCGTACGACCCGCCGTCGCGGTACGACATCTTCTCGCCGGACTACGACGGCCCGATCGACCGCTTCACGACCGAGATGGCGACGCTCCTGGAGCACGGACAGGCGACCCTCTCGCCGGAGGACCACCAGCGGATCGTCGATCTGTACGACGCCGGCGTCCTGTTCGCCGACGCGATGATCGGCGACCTCGTCGACACGCTCGAGCGGAAGGGGATCCTCGACGAGACCGTCGTGATCGTCACGTCCGACCACGGCGAGGAGCTCGGCGAGCACGGCCGGAACCTCTGGGAGCACGACTGGATGTACAACACGAACCAGCTCGTGCCGCTGATCCTCCGCCTCCCCGAGCGGCGCGGCGCCCGCACCCGCGTCGACTGCCCGGTCGAGCTGATCGACCTCTTCCCGACGGCCCTCGAACTCGTCGGCCTGCCGAAGCCGAAGGACGTCGACGGCGAGTCGCTCGTCCCGTGGATCGACGGGAAGCGGCCGAAGGAGGACGACGTCGCGTTCTGCGAGAACAACTTCTACGTGTCGATCCAGGACTCGAAGTGGAAGGTCGTCGCGAACCGGTTCCGGGACCCGGCCGACCCGCCGCGCCTCTATCACCTCGAGGCCGACCCGCACGAGACGCGCATCGTCGGCGCGAAGCACCCCGAAGTGCTCGAGGAGTACCTCGAGCGCCTCTGGGCGTACGACGAAGGCTTCGACTTCTCCGTCCCCCGACTCACGGACGAGAACCCCGAGATCCGGGAACAGCTCGCGCAGCTCGGCTACCTGAGCGACCGACCGAACGAAGGCGTCCGCGCGCGCGAGGCCGAGGAGGAGGGGGAAGAGGAGGAAGAGGAGAACGACGAGGAAGGCGCGCCGCCCGGGGGGGAGTGACCGCGCTCAGGCGACCGCGGCGTCGCGCAGCCGCTGGACGTACGCGTTCCGGACCGCGTCGAGCAGGCCGGTCCGCATCGGCGCCGCGAGGCCGAGCTCCGCCATCGCCGCGCTCGTCGCCAGCGCCGCGTACTCGCTCGGCCGCCCCGAGCTGAGGAAGAGGTCCTGCGCGTGCGCGAGGTGGACGAGCGCCGCGCTCCGGCGGTGGGTCTCGTTCCGCTCGAAGTCGTGGTGGCAGCCGGCGACCGAGACGATCTCCTCGGGGAGGTTCCACGCCGCCGCGAGCTTCCCGCCGACCTCCTCGTGGTACCGGTCGAACACCAGCCCGATGAACGGCGCCCGGAGCTCCCGGTCGCGGGGGGCGAGCCGCCGCAGGATGTCGAGCAGCGGCACCTTCCCGACGTCGTGCAGCAGACCGAGCACGTAGTACCGCTCGGGGTCGAGGCCGAGCGGGACCGCGAGCGCGCGCGCGTTCGTCGCCACCGACTGCGACTGCCGCCAGACCTCCTCGGCGAGCGGCGCGAGCTCGTTCGTCTTGAACAGGACCGACCGGACCGACAGCGAGAGGAGGACCGACCGCAACCCTCGCAGCCCGACCCGCAGCACGGCGCCGCGCACCGTCTCCGCCCGCCGCGTCCCCGCGTAGAGGACCGAGTTCGCCGTCTTCAGGAGCGCCGCGGTCAGCGCGACGTCGGTCGAGATCAGCCGGTCCATCTTGCCGACGTCGGCGTCCGGATCGGACGTCAGGTCGAGGAGCGCGATGTGGGTCGACGGGATCAGCGGGAGGTCGAACTCCCCCTTCGCCACGGCGGCCGCGACCTCCGCGAGGAGCGCCTCCTCGCCCGGCTCGAACTCGAAGTCGTCCCCGCGCGGCAGGTCGAAGTTCCCGATCCCGTCGAGCGGCTCGGGGAACTCGTCCAACATGTCCGGCCGGACCGCGCCGGGCTCGGGCGGCGGGGCCTCGGTGGCGGCGGTCTCTCCGCCGTCCACCGCCTTCGGGCGTTGGAACCAGGACAGCATCAGGGCCCGCCCCTCCGCGGCCGGCACGACGAACAGACGTCTCTTCGGATCCGGAGGGGGGCATCCTGAGAACGGACCGGACGACGACCGAACTCCGTCGAATTCGGCGCCGGGGGTGAACACCCCGGGGCTCGATCAACCCTCGTCGACGGCGCTCCGGACCCGGTCGAGGAGTTCGTTCAGCGTCGGGGCGTGATAGTCCTCCGCCCGCCGCCGCTCGGCGAGGAACAGCAGGCCGTCTCCGCCCCCCTCGAGGAGCGCGAGGCTGAACGCGGCCCGGACGCGCAGGTCGAGGTCAGCCCCCTCGTCGGCCAGGATCCGACGGAGGTCCTCGACCGCGCCAGGGGCCCCGAGCGGGCCGAGCGCGCCGGCCGCCGCCACCCGCACCTCCGGGTCCGGGTCGGCCAGCGCGGCCCGCAGCGGCGCCTCCGCCGGCGCGTAGCCGATCTCCCCGAGCGCCTCCATCGCGACGACCCGGCAGGGCGGGTCTTCGAGCAACGGGAGGAGCGCGTCCCCGAGCGACGCCGCCGGGCGCCCGATGTCGCGGACCACCTCGATCGAGTGGAACCGGAGATAGAACTCCTCCGCGGAGAGAGAGCGGCGGAGGAGCGGGAGCGGCAGCGCCCCGACCCCGGTCAGCGCCGTGCGGGCGTAGTCGACGAGGCGGAGCTGGTACTCGGTCAGGTCGGCGACACAGCCGGCGAGCCGCGCCTCGAGCTCGGGGTCGAGTTCGATCGGGTCGCGGCCGGCGGGGAGTCCCGTCGCCCGCCACCGGTCCCGGATCCTCGCGACCAGCTCCTTCACGTCGTCCCAGCTCGGATCGTCCCCCACCTCCTCGCCCGCCGCCCGCGCGAGGCGCAGCGCGACCTCCGCCGCGCCCTCGGCCGTCCGACCGTCGTCGAGGAGCTCGATCAGGACGTCGACGTGGGCGTCGGTGCCGAGCCGCGACAGGGCGTCGACCATCCAGAGTCGGACCGTGTTGTCGATCTCGTACCGCAGCCGCCAGAAGAGGACGGGGATCGCCGCGACCCGCCCCATCTCGCCGAGCCGCCACGCGCACTGGGCGCGGACCGCCGGGTCCTCGTGCTTCAGGCCGTCCTCGAACGCGAAGCCGCGCTGCTCGTGCCGCTCCAGCCGCGCCTCCGCGCGCCGCGACAGCGACGCGTCGCCGACGTCGGAGAACGCGACGCCGACCAGCTCGTCGAGGTTCGCGAGCGTCTCCTCGTCCGGCGCGGGCGTCCCCTTCGCCTCGAGGGCCCGGAACTCGGCGAGGCGCGGAGCGAAGGTCGGGCCGGCCCGCTCCTCGCCCGTCGCGGCCTCGTCGGGCGCGGCGCGTTCGGAGCAGCCGCCGGGGAACGTGGCGACGCCGAGGAGCAGGGCGAGCGCCGCCGGTGGATTCGTCGCCCGCCTCATCGGAGCTCGACCTCCCGCTCGAACAGGAGCGTGCTGGCGGGGTCGTCGTCCGTCGCGTACGGGTTCAGGCGGTACCAGAGTCGCGCCTCCGCCCGGACCGCGTCGTCCGGCACGTCGACCCGCGACTCGTGACGCGCGTCGGCCGGGAGCTGCGTGTTGATCTGGGGCTCGTCCCGGTACGGCTGGCGGAACCGGTAGAGGTGCTCCCACTCCGTCGGCGTCCCGGCCTCGTCGACGAACCGCACGAGGATGTCGACCGCCCGGTGCCGCTCCTCGGTCGGGAAGTTGTGGCCGGCGCCGGTGTTCGTGACCGCCAGCACGAGCTCGCCCCCCTCTCGCGTCACCTCGAACGTCGCCGCCGACCGGAGCGTCTCCTCGTCGTGACACCCCTCGTAGACGTGCCGCCGGCCGATCGACCCGTCCGCCCGCGTCACCTTCGGCATGTGGCAGTCGTTGCAGGTGATCCCTTCCTTCGCGTACCGGCTGGCGCGCCACTGGTCGGTCGTCTCGTGCTGGTTGTGGCAGGTCCCGCAGAGGTTCACGCCCATGTGCTCGGCGTCGGCGACCGGCGCGCAGCCGAGGTCCGAGGCGTTCCGCCCGACGACGCGGCCGTTCACGTCGAGGTGGCAGGCCAGACAGTCGACCCCCTCGTCCGGCCGCGTCACCCGGGGGAGCGTCCGGTTCAGCAGCCCGGTCTGCGAGATCGGCCGCGGCAGGTGGCACGCCTGGCACTCCTTGTTGCGGAAGTCGTCGGAGAGCTTCCGCACCTCGGGGTTCTCGTACGCGATCTGGTGGTGCGACCCCTGCCACTCGTCGAACACCTCCCGGTGGCACTCGGCGCACTGTTTCGACGAGGTGAAGCGAGGCGGCTCGGTCGAGCCGCTCGCGGCCCCGGAGTCGCTCGACATGGAGCGCACGAACGCGGCGACGCCGGAGACGATCGCGATCGCGAGGACGACGCGGACGACGGGACTCATGGCGACTCCTTCGGTTCGTCGACGGCGGGGAGGAGGCGTGGCGGCCCCTCCAGCCGGAGCGACACCGGCTCGCCGACCGCGCGGGGGCTCGCGTCGCGCAGCCGGACGGTCTGCCCCTCGAGCTCGACGTGCAGCCGGAACGCGCCGCCGTCCGGCTCGCAGTGGAGCACGCGTCCCGCCGGCCCGTCCCCGCACGCGACGTCCCCCGGCAGGAGGACGAGCGACCACGGCCCTTCGCCGTCCGGGCGCGGCGCCGTTCCGAACGCGGTCGTCACGCTCCCGTTCGAGCCGACCTCGACCGGGAGACACGCCGCCTGGGCGAGGAAGGCCGCCGTGAACGCCGTCTCCGGACGCGCGAGGAGATCGAGGGACGCGCCGCTCTCGACCACCCGCCCGTTCCGGAGCACGACCAGGTCGTCCGCCATCGCCAGCGCCTCGTCCCGGTCGTGCGTCACGACGACGAGCGTCAGCCCGCGCTCGAGGGAGAGGCTCCGCACGAGGAGGGTCAGCGCGTCGCGGAGGTGCACGTCGACCGAAGACAGCGGCTCGTCGAGCAGCAGCACGTCCGGGTTCGGCGCGAGCGCCCGGGCGAGCGCCAGCCGCTGCGCCTCGCCGCCCGACAGGCTCCCCGGCTTCCGCTTCTCCATCCCGACGAGACCGACCCGGTCGAGCAGCGCCCGCGCATCCGCCTTCTTCAGGGCGGGCCCCGCGAACCGGACGTGCTCGAGCGCGGACATGTGCGGCCAGAGGGCGCCGCTCTGGAAGACGAACCCGATGTTCCGCGCGGTCGGCGGGACGTGGACGCCGTCCCCGGAGACGACCCGGTCCCCGAAGCGGATCGTCCCCGCCGAGGGAGACTCGAGACCGGCGAGGCAACGGAGCAGGGTCGACTTGCCCGAGCCGCTCGGGCCGACGAGCGCGGTCCGACTCCCGGAGGACGCCGAGAACGAGACCGGCCCGAGACGGAACCCGCCCTTCGCTCCCCCGGGGCGGAACTCGAGCGCATCGACGGTGAGGGACGTCACGAGAGGGACCTCAGCTTCCGTCCGGTCAGGACGATGGTGAGCAGCGGGAGGAGCACGGCCGACCCGAGGAGCATCAGGCCGAGGGCGCCGCCGACGTCCTCGCCGCCGAAGTGGACGATGTTCGACAGCCGGCGCACCACCGTACCGTTCCCGGCCGGGAGGACCACGGCGACGTCGAGCTCGCGCAGCGCCAGGACGAAGATCAGGCACGCCGCGGACCAGATCGCGGGGAGGAGGAGCGGCAGGTGCACCCGCAGCCCCCGCGCCAGCGCCCCCCGCCGCGCGAACCGCGCCGCCTCCTCGAGCTCGACCGGGATCCGCCGCATCGCCGCGCTCAAGGTGAGGACCCCGAACGGCAGGAAGCGCGCCGCGTACGCCCCGGCGAGCATCCCCGGCCCGTCGTAGAAGTCGAAGAAGAGGTCGCGGTTGAACACCTTCACCATGCCGATCGCGAGGAGCACGCCGGGGACGGCGACCGGGAGGATCGAGAAGTGGTCGATCCAGCCCCGCCGCCGCGCCGCCTGCCACGCGAGCGGCAGCGACACGACGAGGAGGAGCGCGGTCGTCGCGCCGCCCACTCCGAGCGTGTAGCCGAGGTCGCCGCCGAGTTCACGGAACGCGGATCGGAAGTTCTCGGAGAGGGTCGCGAACGACATCGGGCGATCGACGTACGTCGATCCCGCGGACCACATCCCGAGCACCGCCACCGGGACGCCGACCCCCGCGCCGAGGTAGACCCCGGGGAGGAGCAGGGCCGGCCAGCGCGCCGCGCCGAGCCGTCGGAGCGGCAGCGGCTGCGCTCCGCCGCGCGGCGCGCGCCCCCGGAGCCGGAGCGCGACCAGGAGCGACACGAGGATCATCCCCACCAGCGGGACGGCGGCGACGATCGGACTGGCGACCGCCGCGTGGTCGACGCCGGTGTTCCGGCGCGTCCACTTCGCGAAGATCCCCTCCGCGTACGTGTGCCACGCCTTCCCCTTCACGGTCAGGAACTCCGGCACGCCGTGCTCCGACACGACGAAGATGAACGCGAGCAGGCAGCCCGCGAACACCTCGGGGAGGATCGAGCGGAGGAGCCAACGCTCGGCCCGCCCGCGACCGCGAGCCAGGAGCGCCGCCTCGTAGGCGCGGCCGTCGGTCGCCCGCAGCCCGCGCGCCGCGAGCACGGCCACGAACGGAGCGTGGCTCACCCCGAGCAGGAGCGCGCAGGCGAGGAACCCTCGCGTGTCCGCGAAGTCGGAGAACCCCATCGCGACGAAGATCGGCGGGATCACGAGCGGCAACGCGCCGAGCGGGCCGAGCACCCCCGCTCCCGGCAGGTCGGTGCGATGGGTCAGCCAGGCGTGCCCGAGGCCGAGGAGCAGCGCGACGGCGACCGACGCGAGCCCGAGCCGGAGCGACGCGAGGAGCTGGACGCGCTCGACCGGATCGGCGAGCAGTTCGCGCCACGGCGCCAACGAGTACGCCTCGCCGTCGTGGATCGTCTCCCACCCCATGAACAGCAGGGGCGCGAGCAGGAACAGGACGAGGAACGCGACGCCGCCGCCGAGCCAGAGCGTCGTCGGCCGCGGGAACCTCACGTCAACCCTGCCCCTGGAACCGGGACTGGAAGATCGACATCGACTCCTCGAGCGCCTCGGCGGTGGCGGCGACGTCCCACTCCATCTCCTTGAACGCGCCGATCCCGAGGATCTGCTCCTCGGCCGGGCCGTCGACTCCGGCGCGGAGCGGGATCTGCGCCGACCTGCTCGCCGCGAGGAGCGCCTCGACCTGCTCGGAGAGCACGAAGTCGATCAGCGTCCTCGCCGCCTCCGGGTTCGGCCCGCCCTTCACCATGGCGACGGAGTTCGGGATCAGCATGGTGCCGATCCCCCCGTCGCCCTGGTCGGGGAAGACGCACGCCACCGGGTGCCCCTTCGACTTCGCGACGTGGAAGTCGTCGGTGTCCGTGAACGCGAACGCGAGGTCGCCGTCCCGGACGGCCCGCATCGTCGCCCCGTTGCTCTGGAGGAGCGCCACGTCGTTCTCGAACAGCCCGTCGACGAACCGGTCGAACTCCGCCTCGCCGAGCGCGCCGCGGAGCGCCGTGAAGTGCGTGAGCGTCGTCCCGGTCAGCGGGCGCGCGACCCCGCACCGCCCCTTCCACTTCGGATCGGTCAGGTCCCACATGCTCGTCGGCCACGACGCGGGATCCGGGAGGACCTCGGTGTTGACGATCAGGACGCGCGCCCGCGCCGCGAACCCGGCGTACAGACCCGACGGTTCCTTGTACGCGGCCGGGAGATCGGCCGCGTTCGGCGAGAGGTACGGGGCGAGCGCGCCCTTCTGCGCGAGGCGGACGGTCTGGGCGATCTCGTTGTTCCAGAAGACGTCGCAGCGCGGCCGCCCGGACTCCTCGAGGATCGCCGAGACGAGCCCGACCGTCTTCGACGCCTCGGTGTCGTACCGCGCCCGGACCCGCAGCCCGCTCTCCTCCTCGAACCGCTTCACCAGCGACTCGCTGTGCTCCTGATCGAGCGCCACGTACAGCACGACGTCGGCGTCGACGCCGCAGCCGGAGAAGGGGGAGAGCGCCGCCGCGAGCGCGACGACACGGAGGGTTCGACACTGCATGGTCTTCTCGGCTCCTCGGATCTGTCGGGGCGCTCGAGCGCCCTCGTCGGAACGATGTCGAAAGGGGAACGATACCGGACTCACCGGACGGGGACCGCGCGATAGACGCCGCCGACGCGCGCGTCGTCGCGGACGGCGGCGCCGTCGACGCGAACGTGGAGACGATCCTCGGCGTCGAACAGGAGCTTCCCGCCGGTCGCCCCCGCTCCGATCCGCTGGCGGAGGTCGAGGTACGGCGGCGCGCTGGTCGGGCGCTCGCTCCGGTCGTCGCCGTAGAACGGGCGCGCCGGGTCGGGGACGCCGATCCGCCAGACCCGCCCCTCCGTCGCGCACGACGCGTAGAGCGCCCCCTTGGAGTCGAACGCCAGGTCGACCAGGCCCGCGCTCCGGTTCCGCTCGGCGTCCCACGGCTCGAACACCGCGATCAGCTCGCCGACCGGGGGGCGGACGACGTCGCCCGCCGCGTCGAGGGCGAACCGCACGACGACGGACGAGGTCCGGTAGGCGACGTACAGCCAGCCGTCCCGGGAGATGGCCACGCTCGGGCCGAGGAGTTCGACCCTCGCCTCTCCCTCGGGGTGCCTCAGTCGGACGTTCGCGCCGTCGACCGCCACGCCTTCGAGCCGCGCGAGCGCTCGCGGATCGGGGAGCGCGGCCGTCACCCGCTCGAGCCCGACCGGGGACGTCTCGGTCGCGGGCGGACGGACCGGCACGAGCGACGCGAACTCGAACCCGACCTCCACCTCCCTCTCGACCTCCACCTCCCTCGGCGCGGCGTCCTCGTGCCCGACCGTCGCGCGCGCGTCGTCGGTCTCGGTCCCCTCGACGAGGCAGCCGAGCAGGACGATCGGGGCGAGACAGGCGAGCGGGACGCGGGACGGCATCGGGAGGCTCCGGACGAGGGGCGACTCGTCGAAAGCACACGGCGCGCCAGGACGTCATCCTCCGTAAGTCACTCAGGACAAGGCACCAACACGCCTCGACCCGATCGTCCTCCGCGGTGCCTCGGGGTGCCGACGTCACCGTTCGGTATCACCGGCCGGCGGGGGACGCGGGAGGGTGGCTACCCCTGCTTCCAGGCGGTCAGTCCCCGCTCCTCGTCCGTCCCGGGGATGGTGTTGTCGAGCACGAGGGCCGCGGCGGCGCCGACCGCCATCCCGATGCTCCCGATCGTGTTGACGATGTTCGTCAGCCACTCGGGGCCGAGCTCGACGCGGTGGGCGGCGAAGTACTGCGGTACCGACAGCCCCATGAACAGCGCGAACCCGAGGATGAAGAGGTTGCGCGCCGAGTTCAGGTCGACGAACTGCAGGTTCGACAGCCCGACCGACGCGATCATCCCGAACATGGCGCAGTACATCCCGCCGACGATCGGGTCCGGGATGGTCGTGAAGACCGCGCCGAACTTCCCGACCGTCGCGAGCACGATCATCAGGACCGCGCCCGCCTGGACGACCCGTCGCGCGCCGACGCGCGTCAGACCGATGGCCCCGATGTTCTCGCTGTACGACGTCGTGCCGTTCCCCGTGCCGAACACCGCCGCCACGAGGCACCCGACCCCCTCCATCCCGATCCCGCGGTCGATCACCTTCCGATCGGGGACCGGCGCTCCCGCCAGGCGCGCGCAGGCGTAGTAGTCGCCGACCGACTCGACCATCGACGCGACGAACCCGGCGAGCATGCCGACGATCGCGGCGACCTCGAACCGCGGCGCGCCCCACTGGAACGGGAGCGGCAGGAACAGCCAGTCCGCGCGCGCGACGTTCTCTCCGGAGACGTGCGCGACGTGCCCCTCCGGAAAGACCCCCGCGGCGCTCAGACCGTACGACGCGCCCCACGCCAGCAGGATCGCGAGCATGACCGGGAAGAGCTCGAACGCGCGGTGCGTCCGCTTCATGTACTGGCTGAAGAGGATGATCAGGACGATCGTCAGCCCCCCGATCCCCCAGTGCGTTCCCGCCTTCGGCGCGCCGATCCCGAACAGCGAGAGGCCGATCAGGGCGATCGTCGGCGCGATCGTCACCGGCCCGACGAACCGGAGCAGCCGGCCGACGAGACCGGAGTAGCCGACGATCATCTCGCCCTGGACGTGCTGGATCTTCACCTCGAACCCCGCCTCCGCCACGCCGGCCATCCCGCAGATCGCGGCGGCCGGCGCGAGGAACGAGAAGGTGCCCCCCTGGACGAGCGGCAGGCGGTTCCCGAGCGTCGTCTGCAGCAGCGTGGTGATTCCGCTGACGAAGAACATCGTGCCGATGAGCTGCGCCAGCCGCGCCGGATCGTCGGCGATGCCGAAGCTCTCGGCGAGGATGAGCGGGATCGCCACCGTCGACCCGAACATCGTGAGGTAGTGCTGGAACCCGAGGAAGACGGTCTCGAGCGCGGGCGGGCGGTCGTCGATGCCGTAGATCAGGTTCCGGCTCATTCGCGCCTCGTCTCCCGACCGGAGGGATTGCTACCTTCGAGGTGTCCTACGCCCTCGGGAGAACGGATGGAAGGCTCCACCTCGGCCGCGCCCGCCCGCACCGGAGCGGGGCGCCTGGTCGGCGCGCTGGCCGCGTCCCTGAGCCTCGGCGCCGGGGCGGCCGTCCTCTTCTGCG
>JAUIEL010000143.1 GCA_030428825.1 bacterium | reverse complement strand
GGACCGAACGATCGGCGCAGAGCGCGGCCGCGCGATCGAGCGCCCGGAGCGCCAGGTCGAGGCCGTCCCGGATCGCCAGGTCGCTCGAGTCCGGGTGGAAGTGCGGCCCCTCGAGCACGCTCCGGCGCAACGCCTGCCGCACGGATCGATCCGACACCCGGAGGAATCGCGCCTCGTCGAGCGGCGCGCCGTACCGCCCGCGGCCGCGCGCCCGCTCCACGATCTCCCGGAGGAGCGACGTCCGCTCGACGCGCCGGGCCGCCGGATCGCGCGCCGGCGCCCCGGGTCGCCACTCGAGGATCGGGATCTCCGCGTGCCCCGCGAACGCCAGCGCGAGTCCGCCCGGGCCCGGAACCGGTTCGACCGCGCCGAGCTCCCCCGTGTTCCCGCGGCCGCTCCCGTCCGCGAGGAACCCCCGGACGACCGGGTCGACGATCCAGAGCCCGCCGAGCGGCGTCGAGAGGGCCGGCGGATCGCGCCCCGGCTCGGCGGCGAGGGCGCGGAGATCGGACGCGTCGAGCGGCCCCACGTGCATCCGCGGCCGCCAGAGCCGTCCGCGGAACCGGCCCTCCCCCGCGGCGCCGCCGAGGACGAGCGCCCGCGACCGCCGCGGCTCGAGCACCGCCCGCTCGAGCGCCCGGACCGGAGAGGACTCGCCGTCGACGACGAACGTGACCGCCCGTCGCTCGCGGACCGTGACGCCGACGTGGGTCCAGCCCTCCGCGGGGACCGGCCGGTCCCCGCGGACCTCCGCGACGCGCTCCCCATGCCGCACGAGCAGCGCCGGCCGCCCGTCCTCCGCGATCGCGAACCGCCACCCCGCGCGACCGACGTCCGCGACCATCGTCCCCCGCGGTCCCTCCGCCGCGCTCCCTTCCTCCCGCCCGAGCCGGCGCACCCCGACCGGAGAGAGCGCACCGTCGAAGCAGGTGACGCGCACGACCTCCCCGAGTTCCGGCGCCTCGAGAGGCGGCGAACGGCCCGGCGCCGGTCGGTCGGGTCGGCCTTGCCCCGCCGGACCCCACGGTCGCCGCCAGGCCGGGTCGTCGTCGACGAACAGCTCGAGCCCCCGCCCCACCTCGACCGACAGGACGACGCGGTGCCACTCCCCGGGCTCGAGCGCGCGCCCCGACGTCACCACGCGCGGCTCGGGTTCGCCGATCGACGCCACCAGCCGCCGGACGCCGTCGATCCGGACGACGACGTCGCCGAGCGCGCTCTCGAGCCGGACCAGCCGCGCGACGCCGGACGGTGGCGACGCGAATCGAAAGAGGAAGCCGAGCGCCAACCCCCCGCCGCCGCCCCAATCGACGCCCGTCCCGACCTCGGCCGGCGCGGGGCCGTCCTCGAGCGGCGCGACCCACGCGCTCGCGCTCCACGTCTCGGCGTCGAGGAACGCGAACCCCCCCGGGACCGACGCGGCGGCGCGATGCTCCCGGCGTCGGGCCGCGATCCGCCGCGCCCGGTCGTCCGCGCCGAGCGAGTCGACGTTGTTCCGGAAGTCGTTGGAGAAGACCTCGAACAGCACGACCTCGGGACCGAGCGGCAGGCCGTACCGCTCGAGCATGACGAGGTTCTGCAGACTCGAGAACCCGGGGACGCCGAGGTTCGCCACGTCCCGCCCGAGCGACCGCTCGAGGACCTCCGGCCAGCTCTCGTCCGAGTCGACCGCCCAGCCGAAGGTGAAGGAGTCGCCGACGGCGACGGCCCACGGGTCGCCGTCGACGCCGTCGTCCCGGAAGGTCGTGTCGGCCGCCCCGAGCGCCGTCGTCCCCGGCTGCGGCGGGAGGTGGACGGTGAGGACCGGGTGGGTGGCGACGACCGGCTGGCGGCGATGCGCGGCGAGGTAGCGGACGTCCTCGGGGACGAGGTCCGGCGCGAGGCGGAGCGCGCACTCCGCCCCCGAGAGCGTCAACGCCGCGGCGAAGGACGCCAACAGGAGACGGGCGACCCCGATCCTCCGCCGCGGCGGCCGCGCGCCCCCCGTCATCCCCGGAGCGCCGCCCGCTCCCGCTCCAGCATCTCCGTCAGGCCGACCGCCTCCTCGCAGGTGGCGCGGAGGGAGGTCCGGCCGTCGCGGATCGCGCCGAGGAGCTCCGCGACCTCGCCGTCGTAGCCGTCGCCCTCGGGGAGGGGGACCGGCTCGAACGCGCCGCCCGCGGCGAGCATCAGCGGCGTCTCGCGCGCGAGGTCGAAGTCCGCCGTCGCCCCCTCGAAGACGACGGTGTACCGCATGCGGAACGGGAATCCGGGGGCGTGGTCCCACCCGCCCTCGGCCGCGACGTGCGCCGGGCCGTCCTCGTACCGGTAGAGCGCGGTGACGTGGTCGAGGGCGCCGGCCGCGACGACCTCGTCCGGCGGGCCGAAGCAGTGGCGGACGAAGTCGGCGTCGTGGACGTGGAGGTCGAACAGCGCGCCGCCGGCCTGCGCGGGGTCGGCGTAGAACCCGCCCCACGCCGGCCGCGTCCCGAGCCGGCGGAAGACCGCGCTCCGGACCGGGCCGAACGCGCCGTCGTCGACCCGCTCCTTCAGCCAGCTCCAGCCGGGCCAGAACCGCATGCACATCGCCGGGAGGCAGAGCGTCGGCGCGCGCGCGGCCGCGTCGGCGAGGCGGCGCGCCTCGTCCGCCGCGAGCGCGATCGGCTTCTCGACCAGGACGTGCTTCCCCGCCGCGAGCGCGCGGATCGCCAGGTCGACGTGGGTCGCGGTCGGCGTGCAGATCGAGACGACGTCGACGGCCGGGTCCGCGAGCAGCGCGTCCGCCTCCTCGACGCCCCGGACCTCCGCCGGGTCGAACAGCCGCGCCCCCTCGTCCCCGAGGCCGAGGTTGCCGCCCGCCGCGGCCTCCCCCGCCCGCCGCGCCGGGTCGGCGTCGCAGACCGCGACGAGCCGGTTGTCGAGCCCCGCCGCCGCCGCCCGTCGGTACGCGCCGACGTGCGTCCGCCCCATGAACCCGAGGCCGATCACCCCGACGCCGACGGTCATCGCGCCCGCTCCTCGAGGAACCGCCGGGCGACGACGACGTCCTCGACCCGTCGGTCCCCCGCCTCGCGCTCGACGATCCGATCGACCGGACAGTCGGCCGCGAGCACGTCGAGGAAGGCGTCCCAGTCGACCGCCCCCTCGCCGACGACGACCTCCTCCCCCCACGTCCCGGGGACCTCGGTCGGACGCGCGTCCTTCACGTGCACCTGCCGCACGCACGGCGCGAGGAGGCGCAACGCCTCGACCGGATCGCCGGTCCCGTACAGGATCATGTTGGCGGGGTCGAAGTTCACGCCGACGTCGTCGCGGTCGAGCTCCTCCAGGACGCCGAGGAGCGTGAGCGCCGACTCCTGGCCGGTCTCGAAGGCGACCTCGACCCCCTCCGCGGCGAACGCGTCGGCGACCTGCCCGAGACGGTCGACGAGCTTCGCGCGCTCGGGGTCGTCGCGGTCGTGCGGCAGGAACCCGGCGTGGAACGTCACGAGGTCGAGCGAGAACCGCCGCGCGAGCCGCGCGTTCTCGCGCGCGGCGGCGAGGTTCGCGTCCCACGTCGCGTCCGGCCGCACGCCGCCGGTCCGCGCGATCGACTCGAGCGTCGAGTAGTCCTCGCCGGCCATCTCCATCATCCCGGAGACGAGCTCGACGCCGGTCTTCGCCACCGCGACGACCGTCTCCTCGAACGACCACCGCCCCGACCGGACCGGCTCGAGCGCGAGCTGCGCGGAGTCGACGCCGACCGCGAGCAGCTTCTCGCCGAGGTCCGCCGGACCCTCCGGACGAAGAGACCAGGTGCAGACTCCGATCCGTTCGGTCATTCGGGCTCCTCCGCCTCTCGTTCGTCCTCGCCGGCGCCGTCCCGCTCGAGACGCTCACGGAGCGCGCGGAGACGCGGATCGCCCCGCCAGCGGTCGAAGTCCGGACTGTCGAGATCCTCCGTCCCGATCACCCCCGCGTCCAGGGCCGCCTCGACCGCGGCGAAGAACTCGTCCGACACGGTCGGCTCGTGGTGGAGGGCGAGCGCCGCCGCGCCGATGGCGAGCCGCAGCGCGACCGGGTCCGCCGGGTGATACCGGCGGAGCCGCGCCGACAGGTCGAGCAGCCGGGCGACGTCCCCGAGCCCGTCCAGCGGCAGGACGAGCGACCGGATCGTCCGAAGGTGCTCGCCGCGCGCCCAGTCGTGGGTCGGCTCGAGCGTGAGCACGCGCTCGAACGCGTCGAGCGCGCGCTCCGCGGCGCCGAGCCCCTCGCGTGGCCGAGCGGCGACCCGCGACAGGTTCCAGATCCCCATCTCGTTCAGGCCGAGGTTCGTCCAGTAGATGGCGTTCCGCGGCGACGACCGGACCAGCCGCGCGAGGTGCGCGATCGCCTCCTCGTAGAGCGACCGGGCGCGCTCCGGCTCGTCGTCCACGGTCAGGTCCGCCTCGCTGCCGAGGGCGGACGAGAGGTTCACCCGGAAGTCGACGTGGTCCGGGAACCGCTCCACGATCCCGCGCCCGATCGCCGCCGCCTCGCGGAACGACTCGACCGCCGCCTCCGGGCGGCCGCGGTCGATCTGCAGTTCGCCGAGCCGGAGCAGACTCTGCACGACCCGGTCGTGGCGGGAGGGCCGGTCGGGCGTGCGCTCGAGGAGGCGCCGGGTGTACTCGACCTGCTCCCGCAGGAGCGCCTCCGCCTCGTCCCACCGCCCCGCCCGCTGGTGCACGAGGGCGTAGCCGCCCTGGAGTCCGATCATCGCCGAGACCAGCTCGGGGCTCTCGTCCCCCTCCGCGCGCAAACGCCGCCCGCGGGCCGACGCCTCCTCGTACTCCGCCTCGGCCCGCTCGAGGTCGCCTCGCTCGACGAGGTACGCGCCGAGCGCCGCGCCGGCCGAGACGGCGACGTTCCCCTCCGCGCGGCGCGCCCGGGCGACCGACTCCTCGAGCACCTCGATCGCCTCCGCCGACCGGCCGGTGGAGAAGAGGACCGCGGCGAGCGTCTCGCGGGCGCTCACCCAACGCCGGAGCAGGTCCTCGTCATCCTCCTCCCCCCCGGCGTCGAGGCCCGCCCGGAACCGCCGGATCGCCTCCCGCGCCCGCGTCTCCGCGGCGTCGACCTCGCCGAGGTCCTGGTGCAGCGACGAGGCGGCGGCGAGCGCGGACGCCGCGATGCGATCCGCGCCCGGGGTCCCGATCGCGTCGAGCCGCGCGATCGCCTCGCCGTACGCGCGCACGCCCGCCTCGGCCTCGCCCCCCTGCCCGAGCAGCTTCGCCACGGCCATCCGGAGCTCCTCGAGACGGAGCCGCAGGGCGATCGGGTCCCCCTCCGTCAGCTCGATCCGACGGAACAGGACGGCGGCGTCGCCGAGGACCTGCCGGCGCAGCCGGACGACCTCCGGCACGACCGCGAGCTCCGGATCCCCGACCCGGCCGATCAGCGCCTGCATCCCGTCGAGCGCCGCGTCGAGCGTCGCCCGGACCCGCTCCGCGGCGCGCGCCTGGACCGCGAGGGTGACGGCGGGGACCGCGGTGGCGAGCACCGCCGACAGCGCGATCGCGACGGCGGCGGCCGGCCGCCGTCGGACCCACTTCCGCAGCCGACGGACCGGCCCGGCCCGCGCCGCCTCGATCGGGCGGAGCTCCAGGACGTTGTCGAGGTCGCGCGCGAACGCCGCCGCGGACGGGTAGCGCCGCTCCGGAGCCGGGTCCATCCCCTTCAGGCAGACCGTCTCCGCGTCCCACGGCACGTCCGGTGCCCGCCGTCGGAGGGACGGCGCGTCCCCGGAGACGATCCGCATCTGCAGCTGCGTCACGTCGTTCTCCGGGTACGGCCGCGCGAGGGCGAGGAGCTCGTACAGGGTCACGCCGAGCGCGTAGACGTCGGTCCGCTCGTCGACGCGCTCGGCCTCGCCGCGCACCTGCTCCGGCGCCATGTACGCCATCGAACCGAGCGCCGACCCGGACCGGGTGATCGGCTCGGCGTCCCCGAGGCTCGCCAGCCCGAAGTCGAGCAGCAGCACGCGTCCGGCCGGAGTGATCATGACGTTCGACGGCTTGACGTCGCGGTGCAGCACTCCCTGCTTGTGGGCGTGGTCGAGCGCCCGCGCGACGTCGCGCGCGATCCGGAGCATCGCCTCGGACCAGGTGCCGGCGAACGCCCCGACCGTCGGGTCGACCTCGCACCCCGAGGCCGCCGCGATGGCGTTCGCGAGGTCCCGCCCGCGGGAGCGCCGGCCGCTCTCGACGACGCAGCGGATCACCTCCGCGAGCGACGCCCCCTCCACGCGTTCCATCGCGAAGAACGGGAGGCCGTTCTCCTCGCCGACGGCGTGGATCGCGACGATCCCCGGGTGCTTCAGCCGCGCCACCGCCTCCGCCTCGCGCCGGAACCGCTCGCGCGCGCCGGGGAAGTAGAGGTGCTCGGGGCGGACGAGCTTCAGCGCGACGCGACGCCCGAGCGACTCCTGCTCGGCGAGATAGACCACGCCCATCCCGCCGCCGCCGAGGCACCGGAGCAGCCGGAAGTCGCCGAGCCGCTCCGGGAACTCGCGCTCGTTCGCCGCCGGCGACTCGCCGAGCAGCCCGAGGTCGAACAGCTGCTTCAGGCGCCGCCGCAGGTCGGTGGCGATCTCCGGGTGCCGGTTGCAGACGTCGTCGATCACCGCGAGGCCGTCGGTCTCCACGCGGTCGAGGCACTCCTCCATCAGCTCCCGCAGGAGACGGGTGGAGTCGGCACGGGCGTCGTCGTCGGCGGCGGCGGTCACGAGGGTGGAGTCTACGCGCCGATCCGGCCGGGCGGACGGGGGGCGGCGCCCCTACGGAGAGAAGAGGCTGAACTGCAGCCCGTTCGACGCGGCGACGCCGTGCGGTCCGGCGGGATCCTCGAACCACGCCTGGGCGTAGAGCGTCGCTCCCGCCGGAGCGCTGACCGCCGTCGGAAAGGGGACCGAGAACCCGACCGCGCCGCTGAGATCCGACGCGATCGAGGCCGTCGCGGCCGGCTCCGGCACCAACGTCCCGCCCAGGAACGGAAGCCCCGACAGCGACGCGCCGACGAAGAGGAGCCCGGCCTGGCTCGCCGGCGCCCCGGTCACGTCGAGCCCGATCGCGTGCGACGGATTGTGATACGCGAGCGTCAGCGCGGGGGCGCCGGCGCTCCCGGCGAGGGCGTGTCCGAGGTCGATCACCTCCGCGAGCCCCTGATACGGCTTCAGGCAGCTCTGGTCGGCCGCGGTCCGCAGGACGTTCACCACGGCCGGATGGAACTGGAGCGACTTGTTCGCCATGCCGCCCGGGCAGAGGTGGCAGTAGCTCATGATCGTGCCGCTCGCGAGGCACGTCTGACTCGCCTGGCACGCGCCGAAGTACGCCGCCGGCGCGCACTCGTCCAACGGGGTCGGACAGTAGTCGTGCGTGTGGGGCGATCCGAAGTTGTGGCCGAGCTCGTGCGCCACGACGTCGAAGTCCCAGTTCCCGGGCGCGTGCGGGACCGGGGGGAAGACGCCGGACCCGGAGAGGTTCCCGCTCACCGAGAACCCGTACGAGGGACTGCACAGGACGTTCACCCAGGCGATGCCGCCGCCGAGGTTCGCGCCGGAGAGCATCGCGTGGAGGTCGGCCGCGACCGGCGCCCCGCCGTCCTTCCAGAGGTCGCGGAACTCGTAGAGGACGTCGACGGCGCTCCCCCCCTGATCGGCCTGCGTCCACGGGTCGGTGTTCGACGTGTACAGGCCGAGGTACGGGACGACGACGACGACACCGACCTGGTCGAGGAAGCGGCTCGAGACGGCCCCGATCAGCGTCAACGCGTAGGTCTCGGCCGCCTCGAGGTCCAGGAACCGCTGGTAGAACTGGAAATCGGTCTCGACCGCCACCCGGACCTCCAGGATCGGCGCGAACCCGGCCGCCTTCGGGAACGTCGAGCCGGGGACGGCCGTGACGTTCGCGGCCGCGGCGTACCCCTCGAGCTCCGCGGCCCGGCAGAGGAACGGCGCGGGCGGCGAGGCGCGCCGATCGACGGGGACGAACCTCGATCGCGCGCGCGACCAGTCGCCGTCGCGCGCCGACGCGGCCAGCTCCACCCGGCGGCCGCCCGCGCGGACGAAGCCGCGACAGCCGTGGACCGAGAGCGCGAGGAACGCCTCGCCGTCGGAGTCCCCGCGGACCTCCCCGTGCCACATCGTGAGCCCTTCGTCGATCGGCCCCGGGACGCGGAAGCCGTCGACCGCGAGGACGGCCCCGGCGGGGACGACGTCGATCCGGTCGAGCTCCAGATCGACGCGTTCGAGCGGCGTCAAGGGCACGCCGGTCAGGACGACGGAGGAGAGCGGCGCGAGCGCGGCGAGGGCCTCCGGGTCGGGGCGGAGCGTCACGCCCTCGGGACCGACGGCCTCGACCGCCATCGGGAACGGGACGGCAGGGACGGCGGCGGACGCCGGCGCGGTCAGGACGACGAAGATCAGGGCCCCACGCATGGATCGTTCTCCCCTCGATCGAAGGAGCGCGGGCGGGTCGCAGGAGAGCGTATCAGTTCGTCGAGACCGCGGCGCGGCGGGTATAAGACGTCTCCCGTCCCCTTCCCCGCTCTCCCGCCCGTCGAACGGAGCCGCCATGACCGTGCGGATCGCGATGTGGTCCGGCCCGCGCAACATCTCCACCGCGATGATGCGCTCGTTCGAGGCGCGCGGCGACGCCGCCGTCGACGACGAGCCGTTCTACGCCGCGTGGCTCGCCGCGACCGGCCGCGCGCACCCGGGGCGCGCCGAGATCCTCGCGGCGCAGCCGACCGACCCCGACGAGGTCGCGCGGCGCCTCGTCGGGCCGGCGCCGGGCGGGAAGCCGGTCTGGTACCAGAAGCAGATGGCCCAGCACCTCCTCCCCGGGACGCCCCGCGCGTGGATGGAGGAGGTGACCCACGCGTTCCTGATCCGCGAGCCCGAGGCGATGCTGACCTCGTTCATCGAGAACGTCCCGGACGTCACGCTCGAGGAGACCGGGCTCCCGCAGCAGGTCGAGCTGGTCCGCGGGATCGAGACGCGCGGCGACACCCCGCCGATCCTCGACGCGAAGGACGTCCTGCTCGACCCGGCCCGCGCGCTCGCCGCGCTCTGCGACCGGCTCGGGATCACGTACACCGATCGGATGCTCGAGTGGCCGTCCGGACCGCGCGCGTCGGACGGGGTCTGGGCGAAGCACTGGTACGCGGCGGTCGAGCGCTCGACCGGCTTCCGGCCGTACCGCGAGAAGGAGGCGCGCGTGCCGCCGGCGCTCCGCCCGCTCCTCGAGGAGTGCCGCGCGCTGCACGCCGAGCTGTACGATCGCCGGCTCCTCCGCTGACCCTCCCCCGAACCGCGAGGCGCGAACGATGCAGCAGAAGGCCGACCCGCGCAACGACGACATCCTCGTCTGGGTGAACGGGGCGCTGACGCACCGCGACGAGGCGCGCGTCAGCCCGTTCGACTCGGCGGTGCAGGGAGGGGACGCGGTCTGGGAGGGGTTGCGCGTCTACGCCGGGCGGATCTTCAAGCTCGAGCGGCACCTCGAACGGCTCGAGTCGTCGGCGAAGGCGCTCGCCTTCGCGGAGATCCCGTCGCGCGAGGCGATCGCCGCGGCGATCCGGGAGACGCTCGCCGCGAACGGGATGTCGGACGGCGTCCACATCCGCCTCACGCTGACCCGCGGCGAGAAGGTGACGTCCGGGATGGACCCGCGGCTGAACCGGAAGGGGCCGACGCTGATCGTCCTCGCCGAGCACAAGGCGCCGGTCTACGACAAGGGCGGCCTGACGCTGATCACCAGCTCGGTCCGGCGCTTCCCCCCGGACGCCCTCGACCCGAACGTCCATCACGCGAACCTGATCCAGTCGATCCTCGCCAAGATCGAGGCGAACGCGGCCGGCGCGGACGACGCGCTGATGCTCGACCGGTCCGGCTTCGTCGCGGAGACGAACGCGACCCACGTCTTCTGCGTCGAGAAGGGGACGGTGAGGACGCCACGCACGGTCGCCTGTCCGGAGGGGGTCACGCGCGAGACGGTCCTCGAGCTCTGCCACGCGCACGGCGTCCCGCACGAGGAGACCGACCTGTCGCTCACCGCGTTCTACCGCGCCGACGAGGTGTTCTGCTCGGGGACGATGGGCGAGCTCGCGGGCGTCACGACGATCGACGGCCGGACGATCGGCGACGGGACGGTCGGCCCGTGGACGACGCGGCTCTCGCAGTGGTTCTCCGAGCGGACCGCGAGCGAGGGGACGCCGGTGGTCTGATCCGCGGGAGGACGGGTGGCGCGCGCACCACGCACCTCGCTCAATCGAAGACCGCCTCGAGCAGAATCTTGACGGTCTCTCCGTCCATCGTGTCGGAGAGGATCACCACGATCTCGTACGCCTCGTCGGGTGGCAGCGCGTCGAAGCTGCTGAGAACGAAGGTATCTCCGTTGATCGACACCGAGGTCCCGGGGACCGACGAGAACGACTCCGAGGGATCAGCGAGGTGCACGCCGACGATCGACTCGGACGAGCCCGTCGGGAAGGTGACCGTCCCCACGAGCTGGGTGATGTCCTGATCGTCGTCGGCGTTGAAGACCTCGAACGCGAGGCGATCGAGCCACATGGTCGCGATGGCGTGACGCGCCGCATCTTCGCTCGGGGTCGGGCGGTACACGACGAGAGTGTTGGCGTGGGCCGCCGAGTTCTTCGGCTTGTCGGCCAGCGAGGGAGTCACCGTGACCTCCACGTCCGCCGCGGTTCCCGGCGAGACCATCCCGATGCTCAACCCCGCAGACGCGTCTCCCGCGATGCCGCCGCCCGGCATGGGCGTTCCGCAGAAGGACGCGACCTCGCCCGTCTCGGCCGGATTCTCCGGAGGGTTCGGCTCGGTCTCGGACTGCCCACCATTCGTGACGGTGATCTTCCCGACGTTCGGCGGCGTCCCCGTCGAACCCTTGCGACGCACTTCGATCGTCAGGTCCTTGATCACCTGGCCGGTCCCGAGGTCGTTCTTGATCGTGCCGACCATGTCTCCTTCCCCGGTGGTCGGGATGGCGGCCGTGGTCACCGTCACCGTCTTCGTTCCTCCTTTCAGCTCGATCGTCCCGAGTGCGACCTGGGCCTCGGCCGTAGTGACGGCCGAACCGACGACGGACAACAGAATCGCGAGACTTCTCATGAATCCCTCTTCTCCCGGAGCTTCTCCCGTGGTGACGATCCGCGGCCGATCGCCCCATCCGCGCTCCGATCGCAGGATACCCCCCCCCCACGGGACCGAGTCAACTCCCCTCGAATCGTGAAGCCGTCAGGCTTCTTCGCGGTCCCCGCCGGTCGCCTCCACCAGCAGCCGCGTCAGCCGGAACGACTCCTCCGGCGGCCAGCGGTCGAGCCTTCGCTCGGCGGAGCGGAGGACGTCCGCGAGGCGGCGATCGCGCGCGGCGCCGTCCGGCGCGAGGACGTGGACGACGGCGTGCATCGGCACGACGCGCTCGGCGAACAGGAGGCTCGCCAGCGGATCGGGGCGCGCGCTCCCGAGGAGGCGGACCAGCGTCTTCAATCGGGCCGGCGTCACGCGGTCCGGCGCGTCGAGCGTCGTCGCGAGGTGGCGGACGCGCGCGTCGGCGGACGGCCACGGCGTGCCGAGCGCGCGGCGCCGGGCCCGCTCGCGCGGGTCGTCCTGCGGCGGGATCGGCGCGATCTCCCACGGCGACGCGGCGACCGGACGGGGGACCCCGTCGTCGACCGCGAGCCAGGGGCCCTCGGCCGACGGTTCGAGCAGGCCGACGCCGTCCTCGACCGGCGCCTCGTCCGCGGCGTAGCGGAGCCGGCGCGCGCCGAGCGGGACGAACCGGGGCGCCCCCCCGTCGCCGCGTTCGACGTCGACTCCGTGCTCGACGATCAGCGTCCGCGGCCCCTCCGGACGGAGCTCGCGCGCGTCCCAGGCGCAGAGCCGGGCGCGCGCGGCGACGGCGAGGATCGCGGCCCGCACGGCGCGTTCGGTCGACGGCACGCGCGCCGCGTCGCGGAGCACGTCGACCGTCCCC
>JAUIEL010000886.1 GCA_030428825.1 bacterium | reverse complement strand
GATCGGCCCGCGCCGCCGGGGCCGCGACCGCCGGCCGCTCCGCCGGCGCCGCCCGGCCCCTTCGCGCCGCCGGCCGAGCCGTTCCCGCCCGCCGGCGTCTTCCCGCCGCTCGCCCGCGGCGCGGTGCGGACCGTCGTGCCGGGACCGACCTTCTCCTTCGCCCCGCCGATCGCGCCGGGGAGGAGCGCCACGCCGCCGGACGCGACCGTCCCCTCGACCCCCGCGAGCACGCGCTCTCCGGCCGACAGGTCGCGGCCGACGTCGTCGCCGCGGACGCGCTTCCCCGTCGCCGCCTCGAGCAGGCCGGTCGCCGGGTTCACCGCCGCGAAGACGTCGTTCATCCGCTTCGGCAGCGCCTTCATCGCCCGCTCGATCCCCTCTTGCTGGGCGAACGACGCCCGCTGCTGCGCGAAGACGAGCGCCCGGTCCTCCAGCGCCTCCAGCGCCTGGACGTCGGTCCGGTTGCCGCGCGTGACCAGCCGCCCCTTCGTCACCTCGGGGACGACGAGCTGGTTTCGACTCCCCGACGGCGTCCGCCCGCGGATCGTGCGCGGCGAGAGCGTCGAGAAGTCGTCGACCGCGAAGACCGACGCGTACTCCTCGGCGAGCCCGACCTGGACGAGCATCCCCTTCCAGCCGGCGTCGACGGAGAGCATCTTCACGAGGTTGTCCGCCGCGCGCATCTTCAGCTCGAAGTGCCGCGCCGCCGCGAGCTCGCCGTCCTTCAGCGTCTGCGTGAAGTTCGAACGGTAGTTCGCCGCCTTCTGCTTCGCGTCCGATCGAGCCTGGGCGAGGCGGGCGTTCAGGGCGGACTCCTGGGCGAGAGAGGCGCCGGAGAAGAGGAAGGCGAGGAACGCGAGGGAGGCGGCGAGGGTGCGGAGGGGAGTGGACATCGAAGTCTCCTCGAAGGTCGGGGATCGGTTTCGGAGGGAGGAGACGGGGGGACGGAGGAGTGTGACCGGAAAAGCGGTCGGGGGCCGCGCTCGGACGTGTCCCGCGTGGTCCGGTGCATCGAGACGGGCGGACGGGGACCGGGGGCCGGGGGGCTTCGACCCGGCGTCCGTTCGCCCCCTCCCGATTCCCGCGACCCGGCTTTCCGTGATCCCGGCTTTCCGACGACCCGGTCTTCCCCTCCCCCTCCCGCTCCCCGGCGTCCGGTCTCCGTTCACGAGGGTGAAGGTCACGAACTCACCCCCGCGGACCGCGCCGGGTCGCACGACGGAGGGTCGTCTCGATCGCCCGCGTCGGCTACACCCGATCTCTCGCGATCTCGCTCCCCGCGAACTGCCGCAGCACGGCGTCCAACGGCCCGGCCTCGCCCCCCGCCAGCACCGCCTTCACCGCCTCCAACGCCCCCTTCACGTCGAAGTCGGTCTCCGACTCCAGCGCGGTCTCGAGCACCGACTGCAGCTCGGTCTCGCGCCGGACCCCGATCACCCACGCCGCGGTCGCGCGGACCGCGGGGCTCTCGTGGAGCAGGCCGTCTCGCACGGTCTCGAGGACCGCCTTCCGATCCTCGAGGTAGGCGACGCCGACCATCGCGTACGGGCGGAGCTCCTCCTCCTTCCCCTTCAGCGCCGTCATCGTCACCGTCCGGGTCGACTTCCCGCTCCGGCCGCACGAGGCGATGGCGCGGATCAGCTCCTTCCGGACCGCGAACTCCTCCTCCTTCTTGTACGCCTTGTTCAGCTCGGAGAGCGCCTTCGGGGCGGCGAGCTGCTCGAGCGCGACCGCGGCCTCGCTGCGGATCGTGACCTGGCTGTCGATCAGGAGCGTCGGGAGGATCTCCCAGTAGTCGGGCGGCGAGTACTGGCCGATCGCGTGGATCAGCTCGGCCTTCCAACGCAGCGCCCGGTCGTCGCCGCCGCCGCCGAACCGCCCGCCGCGGCCGCGCGACGTCACGATCGTCTTGGCGTAGTCGATCGCCTCCTTCTCGTCGGAGAGGAAGATCCGGAGGATGTCGCCGCGGCGGTCCCACGGGCGGCGCTCCTTCCGCATCTCCTCGATCAGCGCCTGCACCTCCTTCTTCGTCGGCGGCGGCCTCGCGGTGTCGAGCGCGGTCGCGATCACGTCGCCCGTCACGAGCCGCCGCGGCGCGCGGGCGCTCCCGGACGGCGTCCACTTGAAC
>JAUIEL010000142.1 GCA_030428825.1 bacterium | reverse complement strand
ACCGCCTCGACCAGGCTGTCGGGCTCGTGATCCTGACCCGGCTCGCGCTCCCGCTCCTCGCGGCGGTTCCGGCGCCCGCCGACGGCGGCTTCCCGTGGGCGCGCGGGTTCGCGGTCGTGCTCCTCCTCCTCCCCGCGCCGTTCGCGGCCGGCGTCGCGTTCCCGGCGCTCGTGCGGGAGGCCGGCGTCGGGCGCGGCCGGGCCGGGTCGGTCTACGCGGCGGAGACGTTCGGCGCGGTCGCCGGCGCGCTCGTCGCCGGCTTCCTGCTGGTCGTCCTCGCCGGCCACCTCGCGACGGCCCTCCTCCTGGGCGCGCTCGCGGCGGCGGTCGGATCGACGGCGCTCCGGAGAGAGCGGTCCGGTCCTCCCGCCGCGACGCCCGCGGAGGACCCGCGGTCCGCGGGCGTCGCGGCTCCGGGGACGTCGGCGCTCCTGGCGATCGGGCTGGCGGGGGCGGCGGCATTGGCGCTCGAGCTCCTCTGGACTCGTGTCCTCCTCTTCTTCGTGCCGGGGCTGACCGGCGCGCTCGCCGCGGTGCTCGCGGGGATGCTGCTCGGGACGTCGGTCGGGGCGGCCTGGGGCGGCGCCCGGGCGCGGCGCGGGGGCGGGCGTCGCAGCGCGGCGACGGCGTTGGTCGTCGGCGCGGCGGGGGTCGCGCTCGCGCTCGCGATCCTGCCGCATCTCGCCGACCTCGTCCGGGCCTGGCCGCGGCCGCCGGGCGGGGGGTTCCGACCGGGGCACGAGCTCGTCGTGTCGTTCCTCGTAGCGGTCGTCGTCGCGTTCCTCCCGACCGCGGCGTCCGGGGCGACGTTCGCGCTGCTCGCCGGGCCGCGCGGGGCGGCGGCGTACGCGGCGTCGTGCGGCGGGTCGGTCGTCGGCGTGCTCGCCGCGGCGGCGCTCGGGGGCGCCTCCGTGCCGTTGAAGACGGCGATCGCCCTCGCCGGGGTCGCGCTCGCGGTCGCGAGCCTGCTCCTAAGACGCCCCGCGGACGGCCTGCTCCGGCCGGGGCTGGCGCTCGGGGCGATCGCGCTCGTGCTCGCCGTCCCTCGCGACGCTCCGCTCCTCGAGCAGTCGGTCGAGTTCCGGAAGAGCTTCGCGGCGGGGCGCACGGTCCTCGCCGAGGAGCAGGACGGGCACGTCGTGGCGAGCGTCGTCGACCTCGGCGGCGGGGCGGGGCGCGCGCTCTACACGAACGCGTTCCTCGCGGCGAGCACGCAGGAAGGGTACGGGTACATGCGGATGCTCGGCCACCTGCCGGCGCTCCTCGCCCGCGCCCCGGAGCGCGCGCTCGTCATCGCGTACGGCACCGGGACGACCGTCGGATCGTTGGCGCTCCATCCGGAGGTCGAGTCGATCGACGTGGCCGAGATCTCGCCGGCGGTGATGCGCCTGGCGCCGTGGTTCCAGGACGTGAACCGGGGGGTGCCGTACGCCGAGACGTTCGAGAAGGCGGTCCGCGTGATGGTCGCGGACGGGCGCGCCGTGGTCGACCGCCGCGGCCCGCGGTACGACGTCGTGACGCTCGAGCCGCTGCCGCCGGAGACGCCGGCCGCCGTGCACTTCTACACGCGCGAGTTCTACCGCGCCGCGCTCGCTCGGCTCGCCGCCGGCGGCGTCCTCTGCCAGTGGATTCCGCTCCACACGTCCGATCCCCGGTCGTTCCGGATCCTGCTCCGGACGTTCGCGCTCGAGCTCCCGACGACGTGGCTCTTCCTGTTCGACCAGTGCGCCCTCCTCGTCGGCCGTCCGGAGCCGGACGCGACGATCCCGGCGGCGCGGCTGATCGGCCGGGCCGGGGAGATCGAGGACGACCTGCGTCTTGCCCGCATGGAGGACGCGGCGGCGGTGCTCGGAGCGTACGTCGCGGACGGTCCGGCGATCCTCGCCGCGACGGCGGACGTCGAGGCGATGTCGGACGACCGACCGCTCGTCGCGCTCCGGCTGGCGCGGCCGGCGCGCGAGAGCCTCGAGGACCTCGCGGCGAACGCGCGACTCCTCGCCGGGCTCGAGGGGGACGTGACCGACCGGCTCGTCCCGGGCGGGGCGACCGAGGAGGCGGCGGCGCGGTTCGAGCGGGAGGTCCGGGCGTCGGCGCGCGCGAAGCGGCTCCTGCGGGAGTGGCGGGCGTCGGTGCGCGACGACCCGACCCGCGCGGCGGCGCTCCTGCGGGAGGCGCTCGCCGAGCGCCCGGCCGATCGGGAGGCGCGCGTCGCGCTCGGGCTGCCGCCCCGAGACGAGGACCGCGCGCCCCCACGGCGTCTCGACGACGCCGCGGTGGGGGCGATCCTGGAGCGGGCGGCGGGCGGCGTCGCCGACGACGACCTGCCGGCCGCGCTCGAGCGCGGAGGACTGTCGGAGGGGGTCCCGGCGCGACTCCTGCTCCCGTTCCTCGACCACGCGTCGCTCGACATCCGGATGAAGGCGATGGTCGCCCTGTCCCGGCGTCTCGACGACCTCGGCGGCTACGACCCGCTCGCGCCCCCGCCGGCGCGCCGGGCGGTGATCCGGGCGCTCGAGGCCCGCGGGGGCGAGCCGCGGGAAGATTGAATTCCGTCGCGACCCCGCGCGCCCCCGCGCGTACGGCACTATGGAACTCGGTGTTCGCCCCTGGAGTCCGACCGATGTCACACCGCCTCCTCTCCCTCGCCCTCCTCGCCGCGGCGGTCACCCTCCCCGCCTGCCGCACGGCCACCCAGACCGGCGTCCTGACCGGGACCGCCGTCGGCGCCGGCACCGGCGCCCTGTTCGCGAGCGCCGTCGGCGAGAGCACCGGGGGCGGCGCGCTGATCGGGGCCGGCATCGGCGGACTGGTCGGCGGACTGACGGGACACGCCATCGATCACCGCCCGCGCGGGGGCGTGGTGTGGGACGGCCCGGCCGCGTACTCCCCGCGGCCGATCGCGGTCGCGCCCGCGCCGGTCGCGTACGTCGCGCGTCCCGTCTGCGTCCGCGCCGCGCCCCCGCGTCCCGCGTACCCGATCGGGACGTGGCACTGGACGGGGACGGGCTGGATCTGGCTCGACGGCTGAGTCGATCCGCCCGCGTCGCGCGTTTGTCTCGAGCGACCGAGCTCCGGCTCGCGAAGGAGGACCGCGGGGACGAGGCGGGTGCGTCGCGTCCGGAGACGAGGCGCGCGTCGGGAGGCGAGTCGGCGACCCGCGAAAGGGCGCGGAGATCGGTCGCGAGGGGGCGCCGCAGGCGCGCATGACTTTCTCAACGGGCTGATAGGCTTGGCCCGCCACGTCCGGCGGAGCCGAGTCGCTTGGACCTCTTCGGGTTCCTCTCCGACCTCTTCCTCACGCACGGCTACCTCGCCGTGTTCGTGGTGCTCCTGCTGTGCGGCCTCGGGCTTCCGATCCCGGAGGAGTTGACGCTCGTCGGATCGGGGCTGGTCGTCTACGAGGGGCGGGCGAACCTCTACGCGATGATGGGGGTGACCGTCGTCGGGATCCTCGCCGGCGACGCGCTCCTGATGATCCTCGGGCGTCGCTACGGCCCGCAGCTCCTCCAGAAGCCGCTCTTCCGAAGGCTCCTCCACGCCGAGCGGATGAGCAAGGTCCAGCAGCAGTTCGACCGGCACGGCGTGAAGGCGGTCTTCTTCGCCCGGTTCTTCGCGGGGATCCGGGCGTGCGTCTACTTCACCGCGGGGACGCTCGGGATGCGGTTCCGGACGTTCCTGCTGCTCGACCTCGCCGGCGCGCTCCTGTCGGCGCCGATCTCGGTCTGGCTCGGCTTCCGCTTCGGAGGGGAGATCTCCCGGGCGCTCGGCGTCCTGAAGCAGTTCGAGCACGTCCTCGTGGCGCTGGTGCTGCTGTTCGTCGCCTGGACGATCGGACGATGGGTCTGGCGGCGGCGCCGCCGGAAGGGCTGACGGGGGCCGCGGTCAGGGACGGAGTTCGACGGCGGTCGCGCCGGGAGGGGCGGTCGTTCGGATCGTCCCGGCGTCCGTCGTCGCCTCCACGACGAGCTCGACGCGCCGCAGGGGCTGCAGCACGAACCGTCCGGCCGCGTCGCAGTACGCCGTCGCCGGAACGACGGGCGCCTCCGCCGCCTCGTCGCCGCCCTCGTCGCCCGGGGCCGCCTCGAGCAACGTCACCGAGGCCCCCGGTACCGGGCGTCCCTCTGCGTCGAGGACTCTCCCCGCGAGCGCCGGGACGGGGGCGAGGGTCAGCTCGATCGCGCCGGTGCGCGCTCCGTTCCGCACCGCGATCGGCGCGCCGAGCGCCCGCTCCTCGCCCCGGACGGCGAGGAGTCGGACGCGGCCGGCCGGCAGGCGGGCGAGCCGGAACCTCCCGTCGTCCCCGGTCCGCGCGGAACGCGGACCGAACGCGTGCGTCCCGGCCGGGCCGGCGGCCGGGAGCGCGGTGACGACCGCGCCGCCGGCGGGCGTTCCGTCCGGGGCGAGCACGACCCCCTCGACCGGCCCACCCACGCCGAGCGTCAGCTCGACCCCCGCCTCGGTGAGCTCCGGATCGACCTCGATCGGGCTCGACCGGCTCGGCGCGTGTCCCGCCGCGCGCCCGAACAGGACGATCGGTTCCTCCGGCCGGAGGTTGGCGAGGCGGGCGACGCCCGCCGCGTCGGCCGTCGCGGAGGACCGGGGAACGGGCGCGAGCCGGCCGGACGGCAGGACGGCGTGCGCGGCGACCCGGGCGCCCGGGCGGGCCTCCCCGTCGGCGCTGCGGACGACGACCGGAAGCTCGCCGCCCGGCGCGAGCTCGATCTCCGTCGACGACTCCTCCCGGAGGAGCACCTCCGCCTCGGTCCGCCGCGGCGCGTGCCGGGCGGCGCGCGTCTCGAGCCGCACCATCCCCGCCGCGAGTCCGTCGAGTCGGAACGAACCGTCGACGTCGGTCACGGCGCGGCGCCCGCCGGCGAGATCGCGAACCACCGCGCCCGACCGCGGCCGTCCGTCCGACGTGACCGTGCCGACCAGCCGGGCGGGCGGATCGAGACGCAGGTCGACCTCGGCGCCGAACGACGCGACGGGGACGACCGCGCGCTCGGGCGCGAACCCCTCGGCGAGGACCGTCAGCGTGGCGTGTCCGACGGCGAGGTGGTCGAGCGCGAAGCTCCCGTCCTCCGCGGTCCGCGTACGGAGCGAGACCGCGCCCGGGACGTCGGATCGGCCGATCACCTCGACCGCCGGCGGGCGCCGGCCGGTGCGGCTCCGGAGCGTCCCCTCGACCGCGGCCCCGTCCGGGACGGCGAGGACGACGGCGTCCCGCCCGCCCGGCGGGTACGGACCGAGCGCGACCGCGGCGCGCGCCGGCGCGACCACGAAGACGAAGTGAGGGACGGGGGAGACCTGCGGCGCGGTGAAGTGGCCGTCGTCGTCGGTGTCGGTGACGGCGGTCGAGAGACCCGGGCCGGGGCCGTCCCGCGCCTCGACGAGGACCACCCGGGCGCCGGCGATCGGAGCGCCGCCGGCGTCGACCGCGCGGCCGCGGAACGGGACGCCCGGGCCGAGGGTGACCGGCTCGGAGACGTCCCCGCCGAACACGTCGACCTCGTGGGCGACCGTCGGCCGTTCGCCGGACGAAACGACGGCCAACGCGTGTCTCGCCGGGAGGTCGCGGAGGACCGCGACCCCGTCGGCGTCCGTCGCCGCGGTGGCGACGGCGGGGAGGAGGAGCGCCTCGGCGACGCGCGCCGCGCGCGAGCGGGCGCCCTCGTTCGGTGCGACGTCGTCGCGCGGGTGCAGCGTGACGCGCGCGCGGTCGACCGGCGACTCGTCCTCGTCGCGCACGGTCACGCGGGCCCGGCGGCGCGGCTCGAGCGCGACCACGCCGAGGGAGAGGACCTCGCGGGCCTCCCCGCGGAGCCGCGGGAACGAACGCGGCTCGTAGCCGTCGCACTCGATCTCGACGCCGAACGTGATGTCGGGAGGGAGGTGGTCGACGCGGAGCGTGCCGTCCGCGCCGAGCGAGGCGGTCGGTTCGGCGATGTCCTCGACGCGGGTGACCTTCACCTCCGCGTCGGATCGCGGGCGCCCGGTGACGGCGTCGACGAGGAGGGCCTCGAGCCCGAGCATCCGCCGCGCCGACTTCGGCCGGGCGTCGATCGGCCTCCGCTCCGCTTCGGTCTCGGCCGCCGCCGCGGTCTCCGGCCGCGGGGCGACAGGACGGGTGGCGTCCTCGAGCGCCGGCCGGAGGACCAGGAGGTAGAGGAGGCTCGCGGCGCCGGTGAACGCCACGAGCAGCAGCAGGGCGTTCCTCTCCTCTCGGATCAACGTCGAACGTCCCGCGGCGCGCTCAGATCTCCATGGTCGACGGAGCGCCGTCGACCTCGAGCTCGGCCGCCGTCTTGTCGCGCACCTCGTCGACCGTCACGCCGGGCGCGACCTCGCGCAGCAGGAGCGGTCGGCCGGGCCGGACGTCGAGGACGCAGAGGTCGGTGATGATCCGGTCGACGACCTGCGTCCCGGTGAGCGGGAGGGTGCACTCCGGGAGGATCTTCGGGTCTCCCTTGCGGCTGACGTGCTCCATCGTGACGACGACCCGGCGCGCGCCGGCGACGAGGTCCATCGCGCCGCCCATCCCCTTCACCATCTTGCCCGGGATCATCCAGTTGGCGAGGTCGCCGTCGCGCGACACCTGCATCGCGCCGAGGATGGTCAGGTCGACGTGCCCGCCGCGGACCATCGCGAACGAGTCGGCGGACGAGAAGTACGAGCCCCCCGGCAGCGCGGTGACCGTCTGCTTGCCGGCGTTGATCAGGTCGGCGTCGACCTCGGCCTCGGTCGGGAACGGCCCGATGCCGAGCAGCCCGTTCTCGGACTGCAGCACGATGTCGACGCCGTCGGGGATGTGGTTCGCGACGAGCGTCGGCATGCCGATGCCGAGGTTGACGTAGAAGCCGTCCTCCAGCTCCCGCGCCGCGCGTCGAACGATCTGCTCTCGGTCCAGGGCCACGTCGTCGTCCTCCGTCCGCCGTTCACGCGCGCGTCGTGCGCTGCTCGATCCGCTTCTCGTACGATTCGCCGCGGAGGATCCGCTGGACGAAGATTCCCGGCGTGTGGACGCCGACCGGCACCAGCTCCTCGACCTCGGCGATCGTCACCTCGGCGGCGGTCGCCATCATCGGGTTGAAGTTCCGCGCGGTCTTCCGATAGACGAGGTTCCCGACCTCGTCGCCGCGCCACGCCTTGACCAGCGCGAAGTCGGCCGGGAGCGACCGCTCCATCACGTACTCGCGCCCGTCGAAGACGCGCACCTCCTTCCCGTCGGCGACGACGGTGCCGACGCCGGTCGGCGTGAAGAAGGCGGGGATCCCCGCCCCCGCGGCGCGGATCCGCTCGGCGAACGTCCCCTGCGGGACGAGGTCGACCTCGAGCGAGCCGTCGAGGAACTGCCGCTCGAACGTCTCGTTCTCGCCGACGTACGTCGCGATCATCTTCCGGATCTGCCGCGTCTGCAGCAGCAGCCCGAGGCCGAAGTCGTCGACCCCGGCGTTGTTCGAGATGGCGGTGAGATCGGTCGTCCCCGCGTCCCGGAGGGCGAGGATCAGGTTCTCCGGGATGCCGCACAACCCGAACCCGCCGACCATCAGGGTGGCGCCGTTCGGGATGTCGCGGATCGCCTCCGCCGCCGTCGTCACGACCTTGTTCATGCTTCGCCTCCGACTCCCCACCGATCGTAGGAGCGGCGCGGGCCGGAGAGAAGCGCGCTCAGACGCTCCGGCGACGGTTGCGAAGATAGTCGACGAGGAGGAACGAGCCGAGGCGGTCGGCGGAGGCGTAGTACGCGCGCCCCCGGTTCGTCCGCGTGAACTCCTCGACGAAGCGGACGAGGGTCGGGTCGTCGGTCAGCATGAACGTCGTGACCACGATGCCGCGCCGCCGGAGCGCGGCGGCCTCCTCGACGGTCTTGTTGACCACCCGATCGTCGAGGCCGAACGGGTTCTTGTAGATCGTCCCGTCGTCCTCGGTGAGGGCGGACGGCTTCCCGTCCGTGATCATGAAGACCTGGCGGTTCGGGTGCCGCCGTCGGAGGAGGAGCCGGGAGGAGAGCCGGAGCCCCTCCCGGGTGTTCGTGTGGTAGGGACCGTTCCCCACGTACGGGATCCGGTCGAGCGGCACCTCGACGGCGTCGTCGCCGAACAGCACCACCTGCAGGTCGTCCC
This sequence comes from bacterium, assembly GCA_030428825.1. Classification (GTDB taxonomy): domain Bacteria; phylum Planctomycetota; class B15-G4; order B15-G4; family JADJEK01; genus JAUIEL01. The sequence continues at coordinate 3,879 of JAUIEL010000142.1, read as the reverse complement.
GCGGGAAGCGGGTCCGGATCAGCTCGACCAGCGCGAGGGCGACCTGCTTCGCCGGCGTGATGCGGTCCTCCCCGTAGAGGGTCATCGAGTGCGAGACGTCGATCGCGATCACCGTCGCGCAGGCGGTCCGCGCCTCGGTCTCGAACACCTCGAAGTCCTCCTCCCGGAGCTCGAGGTCCGGGCCCGAGCGGCGCATGGCGTTCCGCAGTGTGGTGCGGGCGCAGATCTCGCTCGGGTCGTCCCCGAACGTCCAGGGGCGGGTCTCGGAGAGGCGCTCGTGCCCCGGTCCGGTCCCGGCGGTCCGGTGATCGCCGGCGTCGCCGCGCGCGAGCGACGAGAAGATCCGCTCCAGCGCGTCGCGGCGGAGGCGGATCTCGCCCCCGGTCGAGAGCCTCAGGCCGGCGCCGCCGCGGGTCCGCTCGACCAGCCCCTCGCGCTCGAGGCGGCGGCGGAAGTCGTCGAGCGTGAACGCGTCGTCGAAGAACCCGTGGCGGCGGTCGATCCGCTCGAGCCACTCGAGGGCCCGCTCGACCTCCCCGTTCGCCATCAGGAGGAGGTGCTGGTAGACGTCCTTCACGTGGCGATGGCGCTCGTCGAGCGCGCGGTCGCGCGGATCGAAGGCGACGTAGCGGGCCCGCATCAGCGGTCGTCCTCGAGCTCGCGCGTCATCTCGTCGAACGCGTCGGAGTACCGGGTCCCCCGCAGCCCGTCCTCCTTCCCGAGGAGGGAGGCCTGGTGGAGCCCCTCGAGCACGAGCTCCATCGTGGCGCCGCGCGTCTCGTCGTCCTCGCGCGAGAGCGGGAAGAAGTTCCTCGCCAGCGACTCGAGGTCCTCCACCCGCCGCAGCTCCTCGACGTACGCGTCCGGCGTCGTCTCGTCGGAGACCTCGACCCGGTTTCCGGCGCGGAACCACTTCACCAGCGGCTCGTAGATCGACGCCGCGCCGTCGTCCCGGTACGGGTCGGGGAGGGCCCGGTCGAACACCGCCTTCACCGCCCGGCCGAGGATCGCGCGGGCGACCGCGACCGGCCCCTCGCGCTCTCCCTCGTACACCAGCTCGATCTTCCCGGAGACGGCCGGGATCGCCGCGAACAGGTCGGAGACGCGCGGCGTGGTCCGCTGGAGGCCGAGCCGGACGGCCCTCCGTTCGGCGTTCGACACCAGGTTCTCGGCGAGGGCGATCGTCATGCGCGCGGAGACGCCGGAGTTCTGGTCGACGAACGAGGAGGTCCGGGCCTGCACCGCCGTCTCCTCCACGATCTCCTCGAACCACGCGGGGACCGTCACCGCCGGCGCCTCGTCCCCGCGATCGAGCCACGCCTCCTGCCGCGTGATCCGGATCCCCTCCTCCAGCGTGAGCGGGTAGTGCGTGTGGATCTGCGACTCGATCCGGTCGCGCAGCGGGGTGATGATCGAACCGCGGTTCGTGTAGTCCTCGGGGTTGGCGGTGAACGCGAGGAGGACGTCGACCGGGAGGCGGATCGGGAAGCCGCGGATCTGGACGTCCTTCTCCTCGAGGATGTTCAGGAGGCCGACCTGGATCCGGGTCGGAAGGTCGGGGAGCTCGTTGACGCCGAAGACGCCGCGGTTCGTGCGGGGGACGAGGCCGTAGTGGATCACCTCCTCGTCGTCGAGGTCGAGCCGGCGGGTCGCCGCCTTGATCGGATCGACGTCGCCGATCAGGTCCGCGATCGTGATGTCCGGGGTCGCCAGCTTCTCGCGGTATCGCTCCTCGCGCCGGAGCCAGCCGATCTCAAGGTCGTCCCCCTCCTCGGCGACGCGCCGCCGGGCGTGGCGGCCGACCGGGGAAAGCGGGTGGCTGTTCAGGGGGCAGCCGGGGACGACCGGCGTGACCTCGTCGAGGAGCGCGGTGAGCGACCGGAGGAGGCGCGTCTTCGCCTGCCCCCGGAGGCCGAGGAGGATGAAGTCGTGACGCGAGAGGATCGCGTTCACGAGCTGCGGCACGACGGTCTCGTCGAACCCGATCACGCCGGGGAAGAGCGGCTCGCGCCGCTCGAGACGGGAGAGGAGGTTGCGTCTCAGTTCGTCCCGGACCGAGACCGGCGTCGCGCCGGACTCGCGCAGGGCGCCGAGCGTTCGGATGGCGTTCACGTTCGGAGGCCGTCGCTTGCTCTATGATGTCGAGGGTGTCGGAGCTACGCGAGACCCGATTCTCGCGATCGGGCCGGGCGGTGCCGATGAGAAATGCGGAAACGGCGGCATTCGTCGCCGCATGGATCCTCTCCTTCGCCGCGCCGGCGGCGGGGGGCGAGGCGTTCGCGATCGTCGGGGCGCGGGTCTTCCCGGGCACCTCGGCGACCGAACGCCACGACGACTGGACGGTCGTCGTCCGCGACGGCGTCGTCTCCGAGCTCGGGCCGCGCGGGTCGATCGACGTCCCGGACGGCGTCCGCCTCGTCGACGGCCGCGGCCGCACCGTCCTGCCCGGGCTGATCGACCTCCACGTCCACCTCTTCGGGTCGGCGGGGCGCGTCGATCGCCCGGTCGACGTCGACCCGACCCTGAACGCCGCCGCCGCGGCCGCGTTCGGCGTGACGACCCTCCTCGACCTGAACGCGCCGGAGGACCGCCTCGTCGAGCGATACCCGCCCGGTCGCGCGCGTCGGCCCGGCGCGGCGCGGGTCCTGTTCGCGGGGGCCGCGCTCTCCGCGCCGTCCGGGCACGGCACCGAGGGAGGGTTCCCGGGCCGGACGGCGACGACCGCCGCCGAGGCGCGCCGGCAGGTCCGGCAGCTCGTCGCCCGCGGCGTCCACGTGGTGAAGCTGATCGCCGACGGCGGGGGGTGGGCGGACGTCCCCGAGGTCCCGGCGCTCTCCGACGAGGCGATGCGGGCGGCGATCGAGGCGGCCCACGCCGCGGATCGGTTGGTCGTGGTGCACGCCGTCGAGGTCGAGCGGGCGCGCGCCGCCGTGCTCGCCGGCGCGGACGCCCTCGCGCACCTCCCGCTCGTCGGAGCGATGGACGACGCGTTCGTCGCCCTCCTCGCGGAGCGCGGGACGGCGGTGATCCCGACGCTCGCCGCGTACGAGGCGCAGTTCCGTCTGGTCGACGAGCCGGCGATCCTCGCCGAGCCGGACGTCCGGCGGTTCGTCCCGGCGGCGGTGCTCGACGGCTTCGTGGAGTCGGAGTGGCGCGACGCCGCGGCGGCGGCGGAGCGGCCGGCGTGGTTCCGCGAGCGGTACGGCGAGGCGCTCGCGCGACTCTCGAGGCTCCACGCCGCGGGCGTCGTGCTGCTGCCGGGGACCGACGCCGGCGTCCCCGGGGTCTTCTTCGGCGACGCGCTGCACCGCGAGCTCGAGGCGTGGGTCGAGGCGGGGATCCCGGCCGGCGAGGCGCTCTGCGCGGCGACGTCCCGCGCCGCGCGGTTCCTCGGGATCGACGAGGGGGCCGGCACCCTCGCTCCGGGCCGCGCGGCGGACCTCCTCCTCGTCGACGGCGATCCGACCGCCGACGTCTCCACGGCGCGGCGCGTCGTCCGCGTCGCCGCGGCGGGGCGCTGGGTCGAGCGGGAGGCGCTCGCCCGCCGGCTCGCCGGCGCGGCCGCGGTCCCGGTCGAGCGGAGCCTCGCGCTCGCGGACTTCGAGGACGGTCCCCCGGCCGGCTTCCAGGTCCGGCGGTCGGCCCACGCCGACGAGCGGGAGGCGCGCGCGTCGCGGGTCCGCGACGGGGGGGAGGGGAACCCGACGCGGTTCCTGAGGGTCGAGGGGGACGTCCGGTTCCGGCCGCCGAGCGGGGGGTTCGCGGGGCTTCACCTCCCGATCCCGGAGGGCGTCGACTGCGCGGCGTACGTCGGCCTCCGGTTCCGCGCGCGCGCCGCCGAGCGGAGGACCGTGCGGCTGCTCGTCGCGACCGACGCCG
>JAUIEL010000885.1 GCA_030428825.1 bacterium | reverse complement strand
CCCTCGTTCGGAGCCGAGCATGTCCCTGTCGATCGTCGCCGCCGTCGCGTTCGCCCTCGCCCCCCCGCCGCCCGTGACCGTCGACGAGACCGACGCCTGCACCAGCATCATGGTCGGGCGCGCCGCGACCGCGGACGGGTCGACGATGATCACGTACTCGGCCGACGCGCCGTTCATGCCGAAGCTGCTGCGACACGAGGGCGGCCCGAAGGAGGAGGGGGCGACGTTCGACGTCGTGGCGTGGGAGGACGACCGGGCGGCCGGGCCGATCCGGCAGGTCGCGCGGACGCACGGGGTCGTCGGTCTGATGAACGACCGTCAGGTCGCGATCGGCGAGACCACGACCGGCGGGCGGCGCGAGCTCCGGAACCCGGACGGCCTCCTCGACTACGACGCGCTGATCTGGCTCGCGCTGCAGCGCGCGGCGACGGCACGCGAGGCGATCGACGTGATCGACGCCCTCTGCGCCGAGTACGGGTATCGCTCGGGCGGCGAGACGTTCGCGATCGCCGACCCGGACGAGGTCTGGGTGATGGAGCTGATCGGGAAGGGGAAGGGGGTGAACGGGATCGTCTGGGTCGCGGCGCGGGTGCCGGACGACGCGCTGACCGTCTCCGCGAACATGAGCCGGATCACCACCTTCCCGACCGACGACCCGGAGAACTGGCGGTCCGCCGACGACGTCGTCGAGTTCGCGATCGAGAAGGGGTACTTCACGCCGGGCGGGGCGCCGTTCTCGTTCCGCGACGCGTACCACCCCGACGCGTCGGCGGTCTCGAAGCGGGTCTGCGGCGCGCGGGTCTGGTCGATCCACCGCCGCGCCTGTCCGAGCACGGAGTTCCCGGTCGACTTCCACCGCGGCGTCGAGGGCGCGGCGGACGGCCCGCTCTTCGTCCGGCCGGAGCGGAAGCTGACGGTGACCGACGTCCTCGCCCTGATGCGCGACCACTACGAGGGGACGCCGTACGACATGACGCGGGGCGTGTCGGCCGGGCCGTTCGGAGCGCCGGTCCGGTTCCGCGGCCTGACGTTCGAGGTCGACGGGGAGAAGTACGCCTGGGAGCGGCCGATCGCGACGCAGCAGGCCGGGTTCGTGATGCTCGCCCAGTGCCGGTCGTGGCTCCCCGACCCGATCGGCGGCGTCTACTGGTACGCGCCGGACGACCCGTCGACGACGCCGTTCGCGCCGCTCCACTGCGGGATCGCCGCGCTCCCCGAGGCGTACGCGACCGGCCGGTACGACCGGTTCTCGTGGGACTCCGCGTGGTGGATCGCGAACCTCGTCTCGAACCTCGCCTACGACCGCTGGTCCCGCGTCTTCCCCGACGTCGAGGCGGCGCGGGACGAGCTCGAGGCGTCCGCCCTCGCCCTCCTCCCCGCCGTCGACCAGGCGGCCGCCGCGCTCCACGAGAAGGACGAACGGCTCGCCCGCCGCTTCCTCACCGACTGGGCGGTCGGGAACGCCGACCGCCAGTTCGAACGCTGGCGCGACCTCGCCACGACGCTCCTCACGAAGCACGTCGACGGCTACGTCAAGGACGAGAAGGGGCGCGGCCGCGGCGTCGGCTACTCCGAGGAGTGGCTCCGCCGCGTCGTCGCGGAGGAGGGGGACCGACTGCGGCTCCCGCCCGCGCCGAACGAGCCCCCGAACCCCGCGGCCGACCCGGCGACGCCGGATGCGCCGTCGTCGGGGAGCCCCGACCGCTCGGGCTGAGCGCTCAGGGGGACTCGGTCGGGCCCTCCCACTGGCCGGAGAACTTCAGGTACGCCTCTTCGAAGACGTCCGGCCGGACCGGCGGCTCGAGCAGCGCGCGCTGGCGGGCGAAGAGGTCCTTCCCCGCCTGCCGCTGCCCCGCCATGAGCCGCTCGCCACGTTCGGGGGAGTCGAAGTCGGGGACGTCGAACAGCGCACGCACGCGGGCGTGATGATCGCGCTGCGTCTCGACGAGGACCAACGTGATCCGCTCGAGCGTCGCCGCACTGAGACCGGCGAGCGCGTCGCGCGGTTCCGCTCTTTCGGACCGCGGCCAGAGGAAGCAGGCCGCGGACACGCCGCCTCCGGCGAGGAAGCTCAGAAGGCTCCGCATGACGCCCTGATCCTAGCCGAAGAGCACCGTCGGCGAGCCGCC
>JAUIEL010000141.1 GCA_030428825.1 bacterium | reverse complement strand
GGGGCGGAGGTCGACGTCGTCGGGTACGACCTCCGGCCGCTCGGCCCGCCGCCCGCGCCGCGGACCGAGAAGGTCGTGTTCGTCCTGATCGACGGGCTGCGGTACTCCGAGGGGCTCGGCCATCCGGCGCGGGCGTACGTCCCGCGCATGGCGGCGCTCGCCGAACAAGGGACGATCGTCGAGCCGTTCCGGTGCGACGGTCCGTCCGTGACGCTCGCGAGCCTCCCCGCGCTGGCCACGGGGACCTGGAAGCCGTCGGCCCGGTTCTTCGACGAGTCGTGCCAGTCGAACAGCCGGTACATGCCGATCCCGACGATCCATGAGGCGTTCCGACGTCAGCTCGGCCGTCCCGCTTCGGACTGCCAGTACGTCATCGGCGTGATCGGCTGCGCCTGGAGCGGCAGCTTCCACCCGTCGTACGGCGCCGACCACGACCCGATGTGGGTGGCGACGACCGGCCTCGACGAGGACGTCTTCGCGGCGTCGAAGCAGGCGATCGTGGCCGACGAGCCGTCGCTCCTCACGATGTACCTCTACGAGGTCGACGGCGCCGGCCACTCGGGCAACTTCCAGAGCTATCTCGACGCGATCGGGAAGGCGGACCAGATCGTGGGCGACCTGTGGGACTTCCTGCAGTCGCGCCCCGCGTACGCGGGGAAGACGACGATGATCGTCACGAACGACCACGGACGTCACGACGACGACTTCCGAGGCCACGGCGACGCGTGCGAGGGGTGCCGGAACATCCAGCTCCTGGCCGTCGGGCCGGGGATCCGGCGCGGACACGTGTCGACGATCCAGCGGTCGATCCCGGACGTCGCTCCGACCATCGCGAGGCTCCTCGGGTTCGAGACCGAGTACGCCGACGGCGACGTCATGACGGAGATCCTCGAGACGTGCCAGGCCGACCTCGGCTTCGGCGGCCCGGGGGCGGTCTCGCTGGCGGTCTGCGGCGACCCGCTGGTGCCGGGCGGGGTCGCGGAGATGCGGCTCGCCGGCGGTCCGGCCGGGGCGGCGGCGCTCCTCGTCGCGTCGACGGGGAACTCCCCGACGCCGGCGCTCGGCGGGACCCTCGCGGCCTGGCCGCCCGGGCTCGTCCTCCCGGTGGTGCTCGACCCGGCCGGCGCCCTGGAGGGGAACGTCGTCGGCGCCCTCGGTCCGCTCTCGATCCGGCTCCAAGCGGTCGTCGAGGACGCCTCGCAGCCGGCGGGCGCGGCGATCTCGAACGCCGTGCGGCTCGACTTCGGAGCGATCGGAGAGTGAACGGGGGAGCGGGGGGCGTTCCGGATCCGTGACGGTCGTTCGGCGGGGTAACGAAGCGGTGACGGGGAGGTGCGGCGGCGCCTCGAGGACGGGCCGTAGGCGGCGTTCCCGGCCGCTCCCCGCCGTTCGGGCGAGGTGGTCCCGTTCTGGAACGCCGATTGCTTTGATACCGGTCGATGTCCGACGCGGGCGCTCCCCGAGGAGCGTCCGGCCCTCCCCGTCCCTCGATCCGAGTGCAGGAATCCGAGCATGGTGCCGAGACCGATCGCCGCTCTCCCGTTCGTCGCCGCCGGAGTGATCGCCGCGTGTGTCGGTTCGCCGCCGTCCGCCTCGTTCGCGCCCGACGTCGCCGCGCCGCTCCCCGAGCAGGCCGCGCCGCTCTACGAAGTCGCGGCGGCGAACCCGCTCCCGCCGGTCGAGCCGGAGAACCACCCGAAGCTGCACAACGTCTTCGAGCTGAGCGAGAACATCGTCTCGGGGAGCGAGCCGGAGGGGGAGAACGCGTTCCGGGTGCTGAAGGAGAAGGGGATCCGCACGATCCTCTCGGTCGACGGCAAGACGCCGGACCTCGAGACGGCGGAGCGGTACGGGATCCGGTACGTCCACGTCCCGATCCAGTACAAGGGGATCACCGACCAGCAGGTCGCCGAGATCGCGAAGTCGTTCCGCGAGCTCGAGGGCCCGTTCTACGTGCACTGCTTCCACGGCAAGCACCGCGGGCCGGCGGCGGCCGCGATCGGACGCGTCGTCCTCGACGGCGCGCCGCGCGACCGGGCGATCGCCGAGATGCGCCAGTGGTGCGGGACGTCGTCGAAGTACGAGGGGCTGTACGGGACGGTCGCCTACGGGAGGATCCCGTCGGCCGTCGAGTCGGCCGCCCTCGACTGGGACTTCCCGTCGGCGACGCCGCTCGACGGGATCGCCGGCTCGATGGTGCCGATCGCGCGGCACGCCGACAACGTCAAGGCGCTGTACCAGAACGACTGGCAGGCGACGTCCGACCACCCGGACCTCGACGCGTCGAACGAGATGGCGGTCCTCGCCGGGCTGTTCGAGCGGGCGAACGGGCTGCCGGAGCTCGCGGAGAGCCCGGCCGACCTGCGGCGCTGGATGCACGACAGCATGGTCCAGTCGGCCGCCCTCCGGGACGCGATGGCCGCGATGCGGGCCGGGACCGGGGACGAGGCGGCGGTCGACGACGCGTACGACGCGCTGTTCGAGACGTGCTCCGCCTGCCACAAGGCGTACCGGAACTGATCGAGCGCCGGGTCCCCCGGAACGGCCGCTCAGGCGTGCGTTCGTCCGAGCGGTCGATCAGAGGAAGTCGACCGCGACCACGTCGGTCTCCTCGACGACTCCGGTCGCGGTGAACCCGTACGAACGGAAGCTCGCCGAGAGGCCGACGAGGCCCGCGGGGACCGGCGCGCCGACGGTCATCCGGCAGTCCGCGCCGAACGGGAGGATCGCGAGCGGGAGGAACTTCGGGTTCCCGGCCAGCTCGACGAGGACCAGCGCCGCGAGCTGGCCGGCCGGGCCGGGGGCCGTCTCGAGGGTCAGCGTCTCCCCCGCGGACGCGCCGGTCGGATCGGCGCGCAGGGAGAGCGGCCGGAGGTCGAACCGGTACGCCGAGCCGACGTCGAGCTCCGCCTGATCGTCGCGCATCGAGCCGACCCACAGGTCGTCCCCGAGGATCCCGACCGACGAGCCGAACCAGTCGAGCGAGGCGCCGTCGCTCGGCCGGACCTTCCGCTCCTCGACCCAGACGCCTCCGGCCCGGCGGAAGACGTACGCGGCCCCCGAGTCGTGGCCGAGGTCGTCGTCCTCGTACGCGCCGACGGCGAGGACGTCGCCCCGGACGTCGACGGCCCAGCCGAACTCGTCCCCCTGCCCCGTGTCGGCCGCGACGAGCTGTTGCCGTTCGACCCACGTCCCGCCGACGCGTTCGAACACGTACGCGGCGCCCGAGTCGAACCCCGCGGCGTCGTCCCAGTACGACCCGACGACCGCGACGTCCCCGTCGATCGAGACCGACGCCCCGAAGACGTCGCCCGCGGCGGCGTCCGAGGCGACGAGCTTCTGCTCCTCCGACCAGGTCGTGCCGCTCCGGCGGAAGACGTACGCCGAGCCGGTGTCCGGGTGCGTGGTGTCGTCGAAGTACGCGCCGACCAGGAGGGCGTCGCCGCTGAGCGCCAGGTCGACGCCGAACAGGTCGCCGGCGGCGCCGTCGCTCGCGAGGAGCTTCTGCTGCTCGACCCAGGTGCCGGCGACGCGCCGGAAGAGGTAGACCGAGCCGGAGTCGGCGCCGAGGTCGTCGCTCCGGTAGGCGCTGATCGCGAGCCAGTCCCCCTCGAGCGCCACCGCGCGGCCGAAGCGGTCCTGGAACCCCGGGTCGCCCGCCGTGATCTTCTGCGTCCGCACCCACGCGTTGCCGTCGTGGACGTGGACGAACGCCGCGCCGGCGTCCGGGAGGACCTCGTCGTCGAAGAAGGCGCCGACGACGAGGACGTCCCCCTCGACGTCGACGGAGATCCCGAAGTCGTCGAACGGCTGCGGGTCGTCCGATTGGAGCTTCGCCTCCTCGACCCACGCGCCGCCGATCCGACGGTGGACGTACGCCGCGCCGGAGTTCGGGTGGACGCCGTCCGCGAGCGGCGCCCCGACCACGAGGAGGTCGCCGTCGACCGCGAGCGGTCCGCCGTACGTGTCTCCCGCGGCCCCGTCGGACGGCACGACCTTCTCCGACTCCTCGAACACGCACTGCCCGCGCGCGCCCGGGGCGATCGCCAGGAGGCCCGGGAGCAGCAGGACGGCCGACAGGGACGAGCGAGCCATCTCTTGACCTCCGCCGGCGCGGGCGCCGGATGTCGAACGCCCGAGGATACCAACGCCGGGCCGCGCCGTGCGGGCGGTCCGGATCGCCCCGGCGGCCCGACGCATCTTGATGTACGATTGACCGTTCCCGCCATGAATCCTTGTCCAGACGATCGCGACGCCCGGGAGTTCCGAGGGGACGAGCGGGCGCTCTCCTGGTGGCGCGTTCTCTGCGGCGTCGCGTTCGTGAACGTCGCCGCCTGGATCGCGGTCAGCCGCCTCGGCCCGAGCGCGGACCGCTACGGCGCCTGGCAGCTCTCGCTCTCCGCGGTCTACGTCCTCGTCTGCGCGTACCGGTCGGTCCTGCCGCGCGTCGACCTCGAGCGACTGGTCGTCTTCGACACACGGTTGTCGAGCATCGCGATCGGGCGCACCGCCGCGACGGTGGCGGAGATCTGTTTCGGGCTCCAGCTCGGACTGTTCGTGCACCAGCTCGGCGCGAACGCCGGACTCGTCTGGGTGCAGGACGTCGCGTGGGTCGTCCCGGCGTTCGTCGCCTGCGCGCAGGTCTTCTGCTGGCACAGCATCCTCACGCTGAACCACGCGACGCAGGCCGTCGAGTCGTCCCTCTGGGCGTGCGGCGCCTCCTGGATGGCCGGCCTCCTCGCCGTCGTCGCGCTCGAGGCCGGCGGCGCCACCCGGGTGATCGCGGGGGTCGGGATCGCGGGCGCGGCGGTCTTCGTCGGCTACGTGCTGGCCGTCGACGTCCCGATGTACGTCCGCCGGTACCGGGTCGGGCGCGCGACCGGCGTCGAGTACCTCGACCTCGCGCGCGGCGCCCGGGACGCCTGGCGACGTCGGGTCCCGAGCCGCGCCTGGTCCCGCTGGAAGGACGACGCCCTCTGGCTCACCCCGTACTTCAGCGCCGGGGTCTGGATCAGCCTCGCGTTCGTCTTCGTCCCGCGCGGATAGGCCGCGTCGACGCGGCGGAGACGCGGCTTCGTCATCGAGTCGAGCGTGCCGGGAGTGCGGCTGGAGGCCCTCCCGGCCCCGCTCGTTACGGCGCGACCGTGACCGCCAGCCCGTTCGTCGACACGCCGCCGATCGCTCCGGCGGGGTCGACGATCCAGCTCTGCATCGTGAACGAGGCGCCGTTCGTCCCCGGGGGGAGGATCCCCGGCAGGATCAGCGAGCCCGACCCCGGGCCGCCGCCTCCCAACGGGACGCCGAACTGGACCAGCACCGGCGCGACCAGCAGGAAGCAGCCGCTGTTCCCCGCCTCCACGCTCGTCTGCGTCAGGCCGACGAAGAAGAGCGCGGTCGACGGCGCGAGCGCGCCGGACAGTTCGAGCGTCACCTGCTGGCCGACCTCGGGGCAACCGCTCATCGAGAGGCTCGGCACGAAGCCGCCGCTGCCGGGGCACCCGGCGCCGTACTGCGTGACCGAGCCGGGGCAGCTCCCCGTGCTGATGCAGCCGTTCACCCAGAGGTCCATCTCGCTCCCCGGGCCGACGCCGCCGAGGTCGATGGCGCGGCCGTAGAAGCGGAAGTCGTCCATCACCGTGCCGGGCGTCATGCTGCTGAGCTGGCCCATCACCCGGAAGTTCGCGATGCCGTTCAGGTTCAGCGCCGACTGCGCCACGGTGTTGTTCAGGACGCCGTTCAGGTAGCCGCGGATCTCGGGGACGCTCGAGTCGTACACCCAGCAGACGTGCGACGGGGGGCCGGCCAGGGCGCCGAAGATGTCGACGTCGTTCAGGTTGTTCGCGCGCAGGGCGATGCTGTTCCCGCCGGTGACCGCGCGGAACGCGAAGGAGGTCGGCTCGCCGAAGAAGTACATGAAGCCGCCGGGCGCCGACGAGACGTCGAGGTGCATGCCGACCGACCAGTCGCTCGTCCCGAGGGTGAGCGGCCATCCCGTGTCGATGAAGGAGTTCGACGCGGTCGGCGAGCACGCCCGGTTGCCGCACGAGACGCCGGTCGGGAACGTCAGGCCGGGGTCGACGACACCGTCGCCGATCGAGCCGGTCGCCTTGTTCATGGCGCTGGCGGTGTCGAAGTCGTACCAGAGGATCTCGGGCGCCTGCGCGGCCGCCGTCGCGGATCCGATGAGCGTGAAGAGCCCGGCGAGGACCAGGTTCCGTTTCATGGAGCTCCTCCGAGGGTGGGTGAGGGGCCGGCCGCTTCCCGACCGGCCGGGTCCATTCTCGTTCGGTCGGCCGGTCGGGCGGGCGCCGAACCTCAGAAAATTGCGCCGGGCTCCGGGCGCGAGAGCGCGGTCTCCGCCCGCTCGGATTCCCGTCCGGTCTGATACGATCGAGGCCGTCCGGGCGTGCCGGGGCCGCTCCGGACGAGACGCGGACGGGCCTGCCCGGTCGGGATCCAGAGGAGCGTGTGCCCGATGACGTGGCGGTCTTCCCGCAGGCGGCTCCTGTTCGCCGCGGACAACGGCGTCTGTGTCGCGATGTATCGAAGGCTGAGCGATCGCCTTCGCCACGACCCGCGCCTGAGCCTGTACCACTCGCTCTACCTGAAGGGGACGCGCGGCGCCGGGCGGTCGGGACACGTCGACCCTCGCGCGTACCTGCGCGAGCAGGAGCTCGGCGGCCGGATCGTCCATTACCGCCTCGGCCGCGTGCTCCCGGTCGACGTCTGCGTCACCCCGAGCTTCAACGACCGTGTCCAGCCGCGGAACGCGCGCCGGACCATCCAGGTCTTCCACGGGGTGTCGTTCAAGAACTACTGCATCAAGGAGAAGGCGCGTCGCTACGACCGGCTCTATCTGCCGGGGCCGTACCATCGACGCCGCTACGTCGAGTCGGGGCTGTTCGCCGCCGACGATCCGCGCCTCGTCCTGACCGGCCTCCCGAAGCTCGACCGCCTCGTGGACGGCTCGCTCGAGCGGGACGCGGTGCTCGCCGGGCTCGGCCTCGACCCGGCGCTCCCGACCGTCCTGTTCGCGCCGACCGGCGACCCGGGGAACGCGCTCGCCCGGTTCGGCGAGCCGATCCTGGCCGAGCTCCTCGAGCAGCGGATCAACCTGATCGTGAAGCCGCACGACCACCCGCGGCGCGACCCGGGCTGCACCGTCGACTGGCCCGCGCGTCTCCGCGCCGTCGACCACCCCCGGTTCCACGCCGGTCTCGGCGCGGACGTGACGCCGCTCCTCGCGGCGGCGGACCTGCTGCTGACCGACGCGTCGTCCGTGGCGTTCGAGTACACCTTGCTCGACCGGCCGATCGTCTTCATGCACGTCCCGGAGATCCTGGACGGGCCGCGGGCGGCGCGCTTCGACCTCGGCACGTGGGGGCGTCGGGGCGGCGACGTCGTCGAGCGTCCCGAGGAACTGCGGCGGCTCGTCCCCCGGCTCCTCGCGGACCCGTCGGAGAAGAGCGAGCTGCGCCGCGCGATCGCGGCCGATCTGTTCCACGAGCCGGGGCGCGCGACCGAGAACGCCCTCCGACGGTTGTACGCCGAGCTCGAGCTCGAGCCGCACGAGGCGGTCCTCGGCCCGGACGCCGCCGCCCCGTCGTCGCCGGCGACGGCGCCGACCTCGCGCCGGCGTCGCGGCCGCGTCGTGCCGGTCGCCGTCGCGGCGGCGGCGCTGGCGGGGATCTCGGTCGGCCTGCTCCGGGACAGCGCCCGCGCCGGCGCGATCGGCGTGGCGGCGGCCGCCGAGACCGCGTCGGACGTCGCGAGGCGCCTGGACGACCCCGCGGTCTGGGTCGACGCGGCCGACCCGGCGCGGAGCCTCGTCATCTGCGCCGACACCGGTTCCGGCCTGCACGTCTTCGACCTCGCCGGCCGTCCGGTGCAGGATCTCCCGGTCGGCCCGCTGAGCCACGTCGACCTGCGGCAGGGCGTCGGCGCGAGCGGCGCCACGGTGATCGCGACGAGCGACGCGATCCGCCGCGAGGCCCGCTTCTTCACGATCGATCCCTCGACCCGGCGCCTGTCGCCGGCCGCCGAGTTCTCCGTCCCCGTCGGCGTCCGCCCCGACGGCCTGAGCCTGTATCGGAGCGCGCGGACCGGACGGACCTCCCTCTTCGTGCTCGGCGCGCGGGACGAGGGGGGCGACACCGGCTGGGTCGAACAGTACGAGCTCGACGTCGGCCCCGACGGCATCCCGACCGGAGCGCGGCGGGTGCGCGCGTTCGACGTCGGCTCGGCGACCGAGGGGTGCGTCGCCGACGACGATCACGGCGTCCTGTACGTCGCCGAGGAGCAGGTCGGGATCTGGCGCTACCCGGCCGAGCCGGACGACCCGCGTCCGCGCGTCCTCGTCGACTCCCTCGGCGGCGCCGGCGGGGAGGGGGGACGGCTGCGCGGCACGGTGGAGGGGGTCGCCCTGCTCCGCCTCGGCGACACGGACGGCTATCTGATCGCGTCGAACACGGGGTCGGACGACTTCGTGGTCTACCGCCGCGAGGGGACGAACGAGTACGTCGATCGCTTCTCGCTGGTCGGCGGCGACCACGTCGACGAGGTGAGCGACACCGAGGGGCTCGACGTCGCCGGCGGGGATCTCGGCGGCGCGTTCACGGAGGGAGTCCTCGTCGCCCAGGACACGAGCGACGACGCGGGCGGCCCGAACTTCAAGCTCGTCTCCTGGCGCTCCGTGGCCGACGCGCTCCGCCTGCGCTGACGGAGCGGGTCCTCGGCGAGCGGCGTCCGCCCCTACCGCGAGACCCGCCGCCGCCAGACGGCGCACCGCTCGTCGTCGCCGCGCTCCTCGAACAGACGGACGAGGCGCGACACCACGTTCTGCGTGCGCGCGTGGTCCGGACCGAGCGAGGCGACCAGGGCGTCGTACGCGTCGACCAGCCTCGGCAGGGCGTCGTCCGAGCGACCGGCGTCCTGCAGGCACGCGCCGTGGTTCAACAGCGCCGCGCCGATCCGCCAGTGCCCCTCGGGGAGCTGGGCCCGCTGCTCGGCCACGACCTCTCCGAGCATCTCGGCGGCGCGCTCGAGGTCGCCGCTCCTCGCGTGCGCGATCGCCAGACCGTTCAGGATCGAGCTCCGCCCCGCGCCGCCCGACGGCCGCACGGCGCGGTCCCACTCGAGGGCTCTCCGGTACTCCTCGAGGGCCGACGCCGGGTCCCCGCGGCGCAGCCTCACCGCCGCCACGCTGGCGAGCGAGGAGATCGTCTGGTCGTGTCGCTCGCCGAGCAGGGCGAGGCTCCCCTCGAACGCCGCGCGATGGGCCCGCTCCGCCTCGTCGAGTCGGCCCAGTCGCTCGAGCGCCGAGCCGAGGTTCGCGCGGACGCTCAGCGTCAGGAGGTTCGCGTCGCCGTACACGCGCTCGGCGAGCGCGAGCGCCTCCTCGACGAGCGGGTGCCCCGCGGCGGCGTCGCCGGCGTCGGTCCGGACGCGCCCGAGGCGGGAGAGGATCACGATCCGTCGCGGGTTGTTCTCGGGGAGGATGCGGTCCGCCGTCGCCAGCGCCGCCTCGAACTCCGCGCGCGCCTCGTCGAGCGCACCCGCCGCCTGCCCGAGCTTGCCGAGCTCGATCCGGGCGTCGAGCGTCTCGACGTGGTCCTCGCCGCGATCCCGGCGCGCGACCCGGAACCCCCGCTCCAGCACGCGCGCCGCCTCGTCCCTCCGTCCGGACCGGAGCAGCGCCGCGCCGAGCGTCCGGCCGAGCGACAGCGAGAGGTCGTCGGACTCGCCGAGGGCCCGCTCCGCGACCGGGTGCGTCGCCTCGGTCAGCGCGACCGCCTCCGCGTAGCGGCTGGCGTTGTTCAGCAACGTGGCGAGCAGCGCCTTCGCGTGGAGCGTCGCGGGCGACGCCGGGCCCTCCCCGCGCTCGAACAGCGCGATCGCCGCGCGGAGGTGCGCCTCGGCGGGGGCGTACACGCCCATGCCGCTGTATCCCCGCCCGATCGTCACGTGCAGCTCGGCCCGCAGGAGCGGCTCGTCCGCGAACCGGGCCTCGAGTCGACCGGCGGCGCGGTCGAGCACGTCCCGCATGGTGAGGTCGGGGGAGAGGACCACCGTCGGGTCGGCGCCGGCGAGGAGGTCCTCGTTCAGGAACCGGTTGATCCGGGACGTCCGCTCCCGGGCCTCTTCCGCCCGCGCGCGCGCCCGCGCCTCGCGGACGGCGAACCGCGTCGACACGACCACGCCGGCGGCGAGGGCGACGACGACGCCGGCGACGGCGACGGCCGCCGCGGGGTTGCGCCTCGCGCTCTTCACGATCCGGTCGAGTCGAGAGGGGGGGCGGGCGAGGACGGGCTCGTGCCGGAGGAACCGCCGGACGTCGGCGGCGAGCTCGGACGCCGACGGGTAGCGGCGGCTCGGCTCCCGTTCGAGCGTCTTCATCGTGATCCAATCGAGGTCCCCCTCGAGCGTCCGCAGGAGGCGCGCCGGATCGGTCCCGCGGTTCCCGGCGACCTCGGCGGTCGACTCGTCGACGCGGAACGCCGCGCTCGGGCTCGGCGGCTCCTCCTCGAGGAGGATGCGGCGGTGGTCCTCGAAGCTCGCCCGCGCGAGGCGGCGGGCGTCGAACGGGAGGCGGCCGGTCAGCAGCTCGTACAGGAGCACCCCGAGGGAGTAGACGTCGCTCCGCGTGTCGACGTCGTGATCGATCACCCGGGCCTGCTCGGGGCTCATCGTCGCCGGCGTCCCGACCAGGACGTCCGCGCGCGTCTCGAGGGTCAGATCCGTCAGGCCGCGCTCGTCGAGCGCCTTGGCGACGCCGAAGTCGATCACCTTCGCGACGGCCTCGCCGTCGACGGGCTCGACGAGGACGTTGCTCGCCTTCAGGTCACGGTGCAGCACGCCCTTCTGATGCGCGTGCTGCACCGCGTCGCAGACGGCGGCGAACAGCCGGAGGCGCTCCTCCGTGCCGAGTCGCTCGTCGTCGCAGTGCCGGGTGATCGGCCGGCCCTCGACCAGCTCCATCGCGAAGTAAGGGCGACCGTCGTCGGTCTCCCCCGCGTCGAGCACCGCCGCGATGCCGGGGTGGCGCATGCGGCCGAGCGCCTCGCGTTCGGCGTCGAATCGGGCGAGGATCGATCGGGACGCGAGCTCCCGCCGGATCACCTTCAGCGCCACCGCGCGCCGCGGCTTCTCCTGCCGGGCGCGGTAGACGACGCCCATCCCGCCCTCGCCGACGACGCCCTCGATCCGGTACGGGCCGATCGTCTCCGGCGGGAGGGCGCCTTCGGACCAGGGCCGTTCGCCGAACCCCTCCTCCTCCGATCGACGGTCGTGTTCGAGGAGCGACTCGACCTCCCGGCGCAGGACGTCGTCCCCCCGGCACTCGCGTTCGAGGAAGACTCGGCGCGCTTCGTCCGGGAGCCGGCACGCGGCGAGGAAGAGGTCGTCGGCGCCGCGGCTCACGCCGCCCCCGGGGGGGAGGGGAGCCGTCCCGTTCGCCGCCGTCCCTGGAGCCGCACCACCTCGCCCTCTCCGCCGTCGATCCGGGCGTCGTCCGCGGGTCGCGCGCGCCCTCTGCGAGTCTACCGGATCGCGGAGCGGCCGCCGTGCGAGACGAATTCCTCGCGGAAACCGCCGTCCGTTCGCCGCCCGGTTCCCGTTCTCCCGGCCGAACCCGACCGGAACCCGAAAGGACGAGACCGATGAACCCGACGAACCCGATGAACCCGACGAACCGGAACTCCCGCCTCCTGCTCCTCTCCGTCCTCGCCGCCGCCGCGCTTTCCACCGCCGCGGAGGCGAAGACGCACGAGATCGACTTCGACGAGGCCACGCTCCACGGGAAGATCTCGAAGCAATACCCGGGGGTCACGTTCTCGTCGGAGCCGGGCTACGAGATGGCCGTCCGTCTGGTCGGGTCGAACCCGAAGATCGCGCCGCGGAAGATCGGGACGACCTCCGACTTCGACCTCGGCCGGAACCTCGTCCTCGACTTCGACCCTCCGGTCGACTTCCTCTCGTTCTCGGACACCGTCGAGAAGAGCGGGTCGTACGTGGTGACGATCGAGTTCGGCACGTC